>NZ_JBSHAP010000131.1:0-25579 GCF_053611565.1 Kitasatospora sp. NPDC054795 | reverse complement strand
CCGCTCAGAGCATGACCCGCCCGCCGCTGACGTCCAGGGTCTGCCCGGTGATCCAGGAGGACGCGTCCGAGCCCAGGAAGAGCACGGCCGAGGCGATGTCCACCGGCTCGCCGAGGCGGCCCAGCGGGTGCGCGGCGGCGACCGCGGCCTGCACCTCGGGCGGCATCTGCGCCGCCGTCCGCTCGGTACGGACGGCACCCGGCGCGACGGCGTTGACCCGCACGCCCTCACCGGCGACCTCCAGGGCGAGGTGCCGGGTGAACATCAGCACGCCCGCCTTGGCCGTGGCGTAGGCGGCGGAGGCGCCGCTGGGCAGCCGGCCCGCCGTGGAGGCCATCGTGACGATCGAACCGCTGCCGCGGGCCAGCAGGCCGGGCAGGAAGGCCTGGACGGTGAGGAAGGTGGCGGTGAGGTTGCCGTCCAGCACGGCCCGCCAGTGCTCCTCGGTCTCACGGACGGTCGGCACCGGGTAGCCGTCGCCGCCGGCGAAGGCCGCCAGGACGTCGACCGGGCCGAGGTCCTGCTCGATCCGGGCGGCGGCGGAGCCGAGCGCCGTCGCGTCCGTGCAGTCGGCGACCAGCCCGAGCGCCCGGGCGCCCTCCGCCCGCAGCTCCCCGGCCACCTCCTTCAGCGCCGCCTCGTCACGGCCGAGGACGGCGACGGCCGCACCCTGCCGGGCGAAGGCGCGGGCGGTCTCCGCACCGATGCCGCGGCTGCCGCCGGCGATCACGACCACCCGGTCGGCCAGATCGGGGTACCGAACCTGCAGAACTCCCATGTCCCATCGCTCCTTTGGACTTGCACTCGCGGTGTGCTGTGGTTCACTTGGTTTCATTCATACAGTCCGTCTGAATGAATGACAAGCACCGACCCCGGACCATCCGAGTCCCGGAATCCTGAGGAGGAACCGATGAGGATCGCAGTCGTGGGCGCCACCGGACGCACCGGCCGCCTGGTGGTCGACCTCGCACTGGCGGCCGGACACACCGTCACCGCCGTCGCCCGCGACCCCGCCCGGCTGCCGGCGCACACGCACGGCAGCGCGCTCACCGCGCGGGCCGACGTCGGCGAACCCGGCTCCCTGCACGGCCCGTTGAACGGCCAGGACGCCGTCGTCGCCACCCTCGGCAGCACCGGCCGCGGGGCCACCACCGTCTTCTCCGACGGCGCCCGGGAGCTGACCGCGGCGGTCCGGGACGGCGGCGTACGGCACCTGGTGACGATGAGCTCGGCGGGCCTGGACACCAGCCGGCTCCCGTTCGCCCAGCGGATGGTGACCAGACTGGTGGTCGACCGGCTGTACCGGGAGATCCATCACGACCTCGCCCGGATGGAGGCGGTGCTCGCCGGCTCCGACACCGCCTGGACGGTCGTCCGGGTGCCGATGCTCAAGGACGGACCGCCGTCCGCGGGCCCGCAGATCTCCTACGACCGGCCGCTTCCCCGCGCCGGAACCGCCACCCGCGCCACCGTCGCGCACTGGATCGTCGGCCACCTCGGCGACCCGGCGACCTTCCGCCGCCTCGTCCACCTCGCCGACGACTGACGCCCGGCCCGCTCCGGCGGCGGCAGCCGCGTCACCCGGGCCGTGAGCGCACGAGCCATGAGCGCCCGAACCATGGAGCCACCGAGCCGCGAACGGCCGTCACCCGACGGCCGCCGCCGACCGCCCCCGGCTCAGCCCTGCTGCGGCGGGCGGCGGCGCATGGCGAGCAGCAGCAGGACCACCGCCGACAGCACCGCGGCCAGCCGCAGCACGTTCGGGGCCGACGACCAGCTGATCTGGCCCAGCGGCGAGCCCGACTGGAGGCCGCCGCCCTGCCCCCCGGCCTGTTTGGCCTGCCGCATGGAGTAGAGGGTGGTCGCGCTCATCGTGACCAGCGGAATGCCGAGGATCACGAATTTGCGCATCAGGTCGGAGATCTGGCGGGACAGGTAGCCGAGGCCCCAGCCGGCCAGCATGGCCGGGAGGAAGCCGGAGACCGCGCCGCCGACCAGCAGGCCGCAGGAGAGCAGGATCAGCGGGGAGGGCTTGCGGGCGGGCGCGTCCTTCTGCGCCTCCTGGCCCTTGCCCTTCGCCTTCCCCTTCGCTCTGCCCGCGGCCTTCCCGGCAGGGGCGGCGGGCGCCGCCGGGGCCGGCTTGAGCCGGCCCCTGCGCGGCTTCTTCCTCAGGTCCGCGGCGGGCACCGCCGGCTCCGGCGCGGGCTCGGTCTCCTCCCCGGTGCGCTGCTCGGGGATGGGCTTCGGCGCGGGCCGCGGCCCGTCCGAGAAGTCGAAGAGGGTCATCGTCCACGGGCCGGTGCTCGACACCGTGGGCGGCGGGATCGCGTGCGCCCGCGCCTCGGCGGTGGCCAGGTCCGGCGGGTCCAGCGGTACGGACGGGATGCCGGCCGCGCTCGGCGCCGGCGGGTCGTACACGCTGTCGGGGTCGAAGTCCGGCACGGGCCCCGGGGCGGGGACGGGAGCGGAGGAGGGGGCGGACGGAGCCGCCGCGGCGCCGCCGGAACCGGAGCCCGCGTCGGCCTCCGGGCCGCCGCCCGAGCGCTCGCTCCACGGCCCGCTCTTGCGCCACCACTCGCCGTCCGTCATCACCGACCACCCCGCCTCGCCCGTACCGGCCGCCCACCGAACCGCCCTCGGCGTGACGCTACCCACCCCGCCCCCGCCCGCGCGAGTCCGTCCGCGGGTCCGGCGGCCGCCGCGGGTGCGGCGGGACGAGGGACACCCCGTCGTCCCCGCGCCCGACTAACCTAGGTCGAATGACCACACAGCAGGGCCCTCAACGCCGGAGCAGGTCCGCCACCGGCCCGCGCACCCTCGCCGAGGAACTGCGCGCCCGTCCGGACGACGCGCTCGCCGCCCTGCTCCGCTCCCGCCCCGACCTGCTGAACCCCGTCCCCGGCGACCTCACCCAGCTGTCCGCCCGGCTCTCCTCGCGCGCCTCCGCGCTGCGCGCCCTGGAGCGGCTCGACCGCTTCACCCTCCAGGTCGCCGAGGCGCTGGCCACCGCCCCGGACGGCACCTCGCTGAGCACCGTCCGCACCCTGCTGACCGGCCCGGCGAAGGTCAAGCCGCACCCCGGCGCGACCCCGCTCACCCCCGCCGACCGGTCCGCCGTCGCCACCGCCCTGCCGCGCGCGATCGCCACCCTGCGCGACCGGGCGCTGCTCTGGGGCCCGGACAACGGGCTGCGGCTGGTCCTCGCCGTCCGCGAGGCGCTCGCCCCGACCACCGGCAACCCGGGCCGCACCGGCCTCGGCCCCACCCTCGCCGACGCCACCATCGGCATGTCCCCGGCCCGGCTGCAGCAGCTGCTCGCCTCCGCCGGGCAGCCCGCCACCCCGGACCCGGTCAGCGCCGTCGCCGCGCTCACCGCACTGCTCACCGACCGCACCCGCTGCGCGGCGCTGCTCGACACCGCGCCCGAGGCCGCGCGGCGGCTGCTGGAACGGCTGGTCTGGGGCCCGCCCACCGGGACCGTCCCGGACGCCGCCCGCCCGGTCACCGCCGAGGACGCCCAGAGCCCGGTCGAGTGGCTGCTCGCCCGCGGTCTGCTGCTGCCCAACAGCCCCGGCAGCGTCGTGCTGCCCCGCGAACTCGCCCTGCACCTGCGCGGCGGCCGCACCCACCGCACCGTCGAGCCGGTCCAGCCCGAGCCCGCGCCCGCCGCCGCCCCGCGCGACCCCCGGGCCGTGGACGGCGCCGCGGCCGGCCAGGCGCACACCGCGGTCAAGACCGTCGAGGAACTGCTGGACGGCTGGGGCCTCACCCCGCCGCTGACCCTGCGCGCCGGCGGCCTCGGCGTGCGCGACCTCAAGCGCACCGCCCAGGCCCTGGAGAGCACCGAGCGGCAGACCGCCTTCTGGCTCGAACTCGCCTACACCGCGGGGCTGCTGGCCCCCGACGGCGAGGTGGACGAACGCTGGGCCCCCACCCCGGGGTACGACACCTGGCTGCACCTGGACACCGCCGAGCGCTGGTCCGTGCTGGCCTCCGCCTGGCTCGCCGCCACCCGCGTCCCCGCCCTCACCGGCACCGCGGACGGCCGGGGCAAGCCGCGCGCCGCCCTCGGCCCCGAACTCGACCGCACCCTCGCCCCCTCCGTCCGCCGCGCCGCCCTCGCCCTGCTCGCCGAACTCCCGCCCGGCACCCCGGCCACCGCCGAGGAACTGCTGCCCACCCTGCGCTGGCAGCGCCCGCTGCGCGGCGGCCCCACCGGCCCGGACGGCCGCGAACTGCGCGACGAGCTCACCGCCTGGACCCTCGACGAGGCCGAACTCCTCGGCATCACCGGCCGCGGCGCCCTGGCCGCCCCCGCCCGCGCCCTGCTCACCGCCGAGTCCGACCCGGCCGAGGTGCTCGCCCCGCTGCTCCCCCAGCCGCTGGACCACGTGATCCTCCAGCCGGACCTCACCGCGATCGCCCCCGGCCCGCTGCTCACCCCGCTCGCCCAGGCCCTCGCCCTGTGCGCCGACATCGAGTCCAAGGGCGGCGCCACCGTCTACCGCTTCACCCCGGCCTCGGTGCGCCGCGCCCTCGACGCCGGCCGCACCGCCACCGACCTGCGGTCCTTCCTGGAGCAGCACAGCCGCACGCCCGTCCCGCAGCCGCTCGCCTACCTGATCGACGACGTCGCCCGCCGGCACGGCGTCCTGCGGGTCGGCGCCGCCTCCTCCTACCTGCGCTGCGACGACCCGTCCCTGCTCGGCGAGGTGCTCGCCGACCGCCGCTGCGCCGACCTGCGGCTGCGGCTGCTCGCCCCCACCGTCCTCGCCTCCCAGGCCGCCCCTGACGTGCTGCTCGCGACCCTGCGCGCCATGGGCTACGCGCCGGCCGCCGAATCCGCCGAGGGCGACGTGCTGATCACCCGCCCGGACAGCCACCGCACCCCGCCCCGGACGGCCCCCGTGCCTGTCCCCGACGGCCCGCCCGCGCCCGACGACACCCTGCTCGCGGCCGCCATCAAGGCCATCCGGGCCGGCGACCGCGCGGCCACCGCCACCCGCCGCGATCCCGCCTCCGACCCGCGCCGGCTCCCCCGCACCGCCGCCGCGGAGACCCTGGCCGCCCTGCAGACGGCCGTCCTGCTCGGCGAGCGCATGTGGATCGGCTACCTCAACGCCGAGGGCATCGCCAGCCAGCGCATCATCGACCCGGTCAAGGTCGAAGGCGGCTTCGTCACCGCCTTCGACCACCACGCCGACGAACTCCGTACCTTCGCCCTGCACCGCATCACCGGCGTCGCGGAACTCGACGAGTGAGTCCTGGGGCCTCAGTGCCCCTGCTGCGCCTCCTTCATCTTGTCCTGGACGGCCTTGTCCGCCAGGCTGCCGATCTGCCCCTGCCCGACCGGCATCGAGCCCCCGGTGACGGTGTCCGCCAGCAGGAACCCGGGCGCCGCGAGCAGGCCGCCGGGCCCCTCGCCGATGCCCGCGAGGGCGTGGGCCGAACCGGCCGAGGAGGCGGTGGCCGCGAAGGCCGAGCCCATCAGGGCGAGGGCGGTGAGAACACGCTTCGACTTCTTCATGGCCCGCTCAACGAGCGAGTACGCACCGTGGTCACTCGAAGTAATTGACGGGCCGGTCCCATCGGCGTAGTCCGGAAGCAGGGGATTCCGACAAGGAGGCGCCCACCATGCTCGGCGAATTGATCGGTGAGATCCAGGGCGAGGAGACCGGCCGACGCGTCCTCTCCGCCGGAGACGGGCACCCGGTCGTCGAGGTGTCCATCAAGGGCACCGGCAGCTACTACGGCACCGCCGTCAGCACCATCGCCACCTACGAATCCGAACTGCGCTCCGACGGCTCCCTGTTCGGTGAGGGCCAGGGCGTCGACATGACCGCCGACGGCCAGGGCGTCGGCTGGCACGGCAGCGGCATCGGCCACTTCACCGACGGCGGAGGCACCGGCTTCCGCGGCGCGATCTTCTTCTCCACCGCCTCGCCCGCCCTCGAACGCCTCAACGGCGTCGTCGGCGTCTTCGAGTTCGAGACGGACGCCGGAGGCAAGATCACCGGCAAGTTCTACGAGTGGAAGTAGCCGCCCGGGAACCGGCCCGCCCACGCTCCCGGCGGAATGCGCGACACTGGAGGGTCTGCGTCAATCCACCCTGTCAGCCAGTGGAGGGCTTCCCCGCGTGAACGACGGACCGCTCATCGTCCAGAGCGACAAAACTCTTCTCCTGGAGATCGATCACCCCAAGGCCGGCGACTGCCGTCGCGCCATCGCGCCGTTCGCCGAGCTGGAGCGGGCGCCCGAGCACGTGCACACGTACCGGGTGACGCCGCTCGGCCTGTGGAACGCGCGGGCGGCCGGGCACGACGCCGAGCAGGTGGTGGACGCCCTGGTGACGTACTCGCGCTACCCGGTGCCGCACGCGCTGCTGGTGGACGTGGCGGACACCATGGGCCGGTACGGCCGCCTCCGGCTGCTCAAGCACCCGACCCACGGGCTGGTACTCACGACCACCGACCGGCCGGTGCTGGAGGAGGTGCTGCGCTCGAAGAAGATCGTCCCGCTGGTCGGCGCCCGGGTCGACCCCGACACCGTGGTGGTGCACCCCTCCGAGCGCGGGCAGATCAAGCAGGTACTGCTCAAACTCGGCTGGCCCGCCGAGGACTTCGCCGGCTACGTGGACGGCGAGGCGCACCCGATCGACCTGGACGAGGACGGCTGGCAGCTGCGCCCGTACCAGGCGCAGGCCGTCGAGGGCTTCTGGCACGGCGGCTCGGGCGTGGTCGTGCTGCCCTGCGGCGCCGGCAAGACGCTGGTCGGCGCGGCCGCGATGGCGCACGCCAAGTCGACCACGCTGATCCTGGTCACCAACACCGTCTCGGCCCGCCAGTGGAAGCACGAGCTGGTCAAGCGCACCTCGCTCACCGAGGACGAGATCGGCGAGTACAGCGGGACGAAGAAGGAGATCCGCCCGGTCACCATCGCCACCTACCAGGTGATGACGACCAAGCGGAAGGGCGTCTACGCCCACCTGGAGCTGTTCGACGCCCGCAACTGGGGCCTGGTCGTCTACGACGAGGTGCACCTGCTGCCCGCGCCGGTGTTCAAGTTCACCGCCGACCTCCAGGCCCGCCGCCGGCTCGGCCTGACCGCCACGCTGGTGCGCGAGGACGGCCGCGAGGGCGACGTGTTCAGCCTGATCGGCCCCAAGCGCTTCGACGCGCCGTGGAAGGAGATCGAGGCCCAGGGCTACATCGCGCCCGCCAACTGCTGCGAGGTGCGGGTCACCCTGACCGACTCCGAGCGGCTCGCCTACGCGACCGCCGAGCCGGAGGAGCGCTACCGCTTCTGCGCCACCACGGCGACCAAGCGGCGGGTGGTGGAGGCGCTGGTCAGGAAGCACGAGAAGGACCAGACGCTGATCATCGGCCAGTACATCGACCAGCTGGACGAGCTCGGCGAGGCCCTGGACGCCCCGGTGATCAAGGGCGAGACCAGCAACGCCCAGCGCGAGAAGCTCTTCGACGCCTTCCGGAACAAGGAGATCGGCGTCCTGGTGGTCTCCAAGGTCGCGAACTTCTCGATCGACCTGCCCGAGGCCACCGTGGCCATTCAGGTCTCCGGGACCTTCGGCTCCCGCCAGGAGGAGGCCCAGCGCCTCGGCCGGGTGCTGCGTCCCAAGGCGGACGGCCACGCGGCGCACTTCTACTCGGTGGTCGCCCGCGACACCGTGGACCAGGACTTCGCCGCCCACCGGCAGCGCTTCCTGGCCGAGCAGGGCTACGCGTACCGGATCATCGACGCGGACGACGTGCTGTAGGACGGCTGTCCGGCACCGGTTCCGTACCGGATACCGTCGCGTTCAGTACCGGACACCGTCGCGCCCGAGGAAGATCACGCGCGCGGCGGTGTCCAGGGCGATGCCGACGTTGCGCACGACGGTGCTCAGCGGATTGCGGTGACGCCCGGAGACGGCGGTGGCGCCGGCCGGGCCGGATCGGGGGATGCGGTTCGTGGTGCTCATGTCTTCAACGGTAGGCACCCGGACGGCCGACGGCATCACTCCAAAGGCCGTATCCGCAGGTGCACGGGTCGTTCTGCCGGTGTACGGCGGCCCAGGACCGGAGTAGGGGGCGACCCCGGGGCCCGGGGTAGGGGCGACCCCGAGACCCGCACGGCTGGAACCCGCGGCCCGACGGGTCTAAGATCGTCCGTCTGCCCCCTCCCGAACCGTGGTACCTGCTGAAGTCCCGCAGGCAGCCGGGGGAGGTGCCGACCGCACGGCAACCGGTCGGCGTGCCCACCGTGAGCTCCTACGATCCGCTGCGCCCGCCACCGGGGCAGCCGGAAAGGTTCGCTGTGCCCGCCACCCCCACCACCGATCCCCTCCAGCGCGAACGCGACCACCTGGCCGCCTCCCGGGCCGCGCTGCGCGCCATGCGCGAGGACGTCGAGTCGCTCGACATCCGCGACGTGACCGGCACCTGGGTCACCGCCCTCGTGCTCCAGAACCAGATCGAGTCCAGGATCGCCGCACTGGCCGACCTCTCGCACACCCCGCTGTTCTTCGGCCGCCTCGACTACCTCCACGCGGTCAGCGAGGAGCTGAGTGAGGGCGGAGGCGGGGAGAGCTTCTACATCGGCCGCCGGCACGTCCACGACGCCGACGGCGACCCGATGGTGATCGACTGGCGCGCGCCGGTCTCCCAGCCGTTCTACCGGGCCAGCCGCACCGCGCCGATGGACGTCGAGCGCCGCCGCCGCTTCGGATACACCGGCGGCGAGCTCACCGCCTACGAGGACGAGCACCTCAGCGATCCGGCCGAGGACGACACCGCCTCCGCCCTGCTGGCCGCCGAGATCGAGAAGCCCCGCGTCGGCCCGATGCGCGACATCGTCGCCACCATCCAGCCGGAGCAGGACGAGATCGTCCGCTCCGACATCACGGGCACCATCTGCGTCCAGGGGGCACCCGGCACCGGGAAGACCGCCGTCGGCCTGCACCGCGTCGCCTACCTGCTGTACGCGCACCGCGAGCGCCTCGCCCGTACCGGCACCCTGGTGATCGGGCCGAACAACGCCTTCCTGTCCTACATCGAGCAGGTGCTCCCGGCCCTCGGCGAGCTGGACGTCGCCCAGGCCACCGTGCAGCAACTGGTCGGGCACGTCGAGGTGAGGGGCGAGGACGACCCGCGGGCGGCCAGGCTGAAGGGCGACGCCCGGATGGCCGAGGTGCTGCGCCGGGCGGTGCGCTCGGGCATCACCCTGCCCACCGAGCCCTGCGTGGTGGTCCGCGGTTCCCGCCGCTGGCGCGTCCCGGTGTACGAACTGGCCGAGATCATCGAGGAGTTGAAGGGCCGTGAGGTCCGCTACGGCGCGGCGCGGGACGCCCTGCCGCAGCGCATCGCGCACGCCGTGCTGCTGAAGATGGAGCAGGGCGGCGAGGCCCCGGACGACCGGGTGCAGGACGCGGTGGCCCGCAACAGCGCCGTCAAGGCGGTGGTCAAGGAGTGCTGGCCGGCCGTGGATCCGGCGAAGGTGGTCCTGCGGCTGCTCTCCGAGCCGGAGTTCCTGGCCGCGTGCGCCGAGGGCCTGCTGACGCCGGAGGAGCAGCAGGCGGTGCTCCGGCCCAAGCCCGACCGCTCGGTGCGGACCGCCCGCTGGACGGCGGCCGACGCCGTCCTGGTGGACGAGGCGACCGACCTGGTGCAGCGCACCCCCTCGCTCGGGCACGTGGTGCTGGACGAGGCCCAGGACCTCTCCCCGATGCAGTACCGCGCGGTGGGCCGGCGCTGCACCACCGGCTCGGCGACCGTCCTCGGCGACCTCGCCCAGGGCACCACCCCGTGGGCGACGGCGAGTTGGCCGGAGGCGCTGCGCCACCTGGGCAAGCCGGAGGCGCACATCGAGGAGCTGACCAAGGGCTTCCGGGTGCCGGAGGAGGTCATCGCGTACGCCTCCCGGCTGCTCCCGGCGATCGCCCCCGGCCTGGCCCCGGCCTCCTCGGTCCGTGAGGCCCCGGGCTCGCTGACGATCCGCCGGGTCGCCGACGGGGACACCACGGAGGCGGTCCTGGCGGCCTGCCGGGAGGCGCTGGGGCACGAGGGCTCGACCGGCCTGATCGCCGCCGACGCCCGCATCCCGCGGCTCGCCGAGGCGCTGACCGCCGCGGGCCTGCCGCACCTCTCCCCCGGTGCCGAGACCAGCGCGGAGGCCCGGCTCACCCTCGTCCCGGCCTCGCTGGCCAAGGGCCTGGAGTACGACTACGTGGTGCTGGACGAGCCGGCCGCGGTGATCGCCGGGGAGCCGGACGAGCGGACCGGCCTGCGGCGGCTGTACGTGGCGCTGACCCGTGCCGTCTCCGGGCTGACGGTGCTGCACGGCGAGCCGCTGCCGGAGCGGCTGCGGTAGCGCGCGAGAGGGCCGGTCCGGGGACCGGCCCTCTCGCCCGGTGGCCGGCTACGGCCGGCCACCTCGGGCGCGCGGCACGGGCTCTCGGCGCGGTGCTCGGCACGGGCGCTCGGTACGGCGCCCGCCGCGGGCGCTCAGGCGTCGATCAGCGCCCGCCACTCGGCGACCTTGGCCTCGTCCACCGGTGTCCGCCAGCCGTCGACCCGCACCGCGCCGCCGACGTGGAAGGCGTCGAAGCCCTCCGCTCGCAGCTCCTTCAGGTGTTCGGCCCGCAGGCCGCCGCCGATCAGGATCCGCTGCCGGTACCCGGGCTCGCCGGCCCGGGCCAGCTCGGCCGACAACACCTCGCGCCCGGCGTCCACCCCGGCGGCCGCGCCGGAGGTGAGGAAGGTGTCCAGGCCGGGCAGCCCGCCGACGGCGGCCCGCAGGGCGGCCCGGTCGGCGCTGTGGTCGATGGCCCGGTGGAAGGTCCAGCGGCAGCCGGCGATCGCCCCGGCGACGGCCGTGGTGGCGGCCAGGTCGACGGCGCCGTCGGCGTCGAGGAAGCCGAGCACGAACTCCTCGGCCCCCTCGGCCCGCAGCGCGGCGGCCCGGGCGCACAGCCCGTCCACGTCGCCGGGGGCGAAGCCGTCCCGGATCCGCAGCATGACCCGCAGCGGGATGCCGACGGCGGCCCGGATCCGGCCGAAGTCCTCGACGGACGGGGTGAGCCCGTCGGCGGCCATGTCGGTGACCAGTTCGAGCCGGTCGGCGCCGCCCGATTCGGCGGCCTGGGCGTCCTGGGGCGTCAGCGCGATGACTTCGAAAATTGGTCTAGACATATTCGACAGCCTGCCACATCCGTCCGCCCCCGGAAACTCCGAGGAGGCCGTTCCGGTCACCCCGTGACGGCCTCCCCGCTCCTCCCGGTCAGGCCGGCCCCCGGACCGCCCCGACCACCTCCTGCCGCCCGAACCGGTGCACCGCCACCGCCACCAGCAGCAGCACGGCCACCGTCGGCGCCACCACCGGGAGCAGGTGCGAGACCCCGCCGGACTCGCGCCAGATGTTGAACAGGCAGCCGGGGCCGGTCAGCACCAGCGCCGCCGCCCCCACCGCCGCCGGCGCCATCCGCCCGCGCAGCCCGGCGAGGGTCAGCAGCAGCGGCACGATCAGCATCACCACGACCCACTCCCGGTCCAGCGGGAAGTTGGTGTCGTCCCAGCTCTGGGCAGCCTCCAGCAGTGCGCCCACCGCCACCGAGGCCAGCACCAGGCCGCCCGTGCGCCAGGTCGGCCGGGGCAGCAGGTCGGTCGGCGCCGCGACCAGCAGCAGCGCGGCCGCGACGAACGGCAGCGTGGCCATCCCGATGTAGCCGCTCCACCACAGGTCGAAGCGGGGGTACAGCGCGGTGTCCGCCAGGTCGTGCCACACGGCACCCCCCAGCTCGTACAGCGCCGACGCGCCCAGGACCAGCGCGCTGCCCCGCACCGCCGCCCACCGTCCCAGGAGGGCCGCCACCACCAGCAGCGCGGCGGCCACCGGCGGGCAGAACATCGCGAACCGGGTCCCGAGCGAGTCGTCCCAGGCGAACCGGGTGGCGACCCGGTCCGCCGTGGTCAGCCAGGCCGCCAACGCCGCCCCGGCCACCGCCCCGGCGAGCATCGGCGCGAGCAGCGCCAGCAGCCGCCCGGCCGGCGAGGCCCCGGTCAGTCCGAGCCGCACCCGCAGCCCGTACACCGCCAGGCCGAGGACCTCCCGGGCGACCGCCAGCCGGCCGCCGGCCGCGGTCGTGTCGGCGAACACCTCGGCCAGTTCCTCGCCGCGCTCGCGGCGGTACCGCTCCGGATAGAGCTGGAGCGCGGCCCGCAGCACCACCGAGGGCGCCGCACCGATCGCCGGCGTGCTCATGAGAGGCCTCCCCCCGCCGCGGGTCGCCCCTGCGACCCGGCCTTGCCCGGCAGCATCGACCGGATCCTGCTCAGCCGGCGCTCGGCCTCGGTGGCCACCGCCCGCAGCCGCTCCGCCTCGGCGGCCAGCGCGTCCCGGCCGGCCCCGGTCAGCGCGTAACTGCGCCGGGCGCGGCCGTCCACCACCTCCTCGGCGGCGACCTCGATCAGGCCCTGGCCCAGCAGCCGGTCGAGCGCCCCGTAGAGCGTGCCGGTGCGCATCCTGACCCGGCCGTCGGAGATCGCGGCGATCTCCTGGATGAGCGCGTAGCCGTGCCGCGGGGCGTCGGCCAGCGCAGTGAGCAGCAGCAGCGTGGGCTCCTGCATGGAGCGTTCAGTCATACGACTACATATATCGTCAACCTACCTATAGGTCCAGCGCCCGGCCGGGCCGCCACAATGGT
Source organism: Kitasatospora sp. NPDC054795 (assembly GCF_053611565.1). NCBI lineage: Bacteria > Bacillati > Actinomycetota > Actinomycetes > Kitasatosporales > Streptomycetaceae > Kitasatospora > Kitasatospora sp. NPDC054795. The sequence goes on along the minus strand of NZ_JBSHAP010000131.1, from coordinate 12,882 downwards.
CGCCATGCCGACCACCGAGCACGACCCGTCCGCCGCCGGGCACCGGCCCCCCGCCCCCGGGCACCGGCCGCACGGCGAAGACCCGCTCACCGAAGGCCCGCTCACCGAGGGCCTGCTCGCCGCCTGGACCGCCCTGCTGCACCGCTGCGGGGCCGCCGCCGAGCCCGAACCGTACGGCCGGGAGCTGCTGCGCCGCTGGTCGGAGCCGCAGCGCCGCTACCACACCGTCACCCACCTGCACGCCGTACTGGAACACGTCGACGAGCTGGCCGGGCACGCCGACGACCCGGAAGCCGTCCGGCTCGCGGCCTGGTTCCACGACGCCGTCCACCGCCCCGACCGCACCGAGAACGAGGAGCGCAGCGCCGCCCTGGCCGTCCGCGCGCTGACCGCCGCCGGACTGCCCGCCGAGCGGGTCGCCGAGGTCGAGCGCCTGGTGCTGCTCACCGTCGGCCACGACCCGGCGCCCGGCGACCGCAACGGCGAGGTGCTCTGCGACGCGGACCTCGCCGTCCTCGGCGGCAGCCCCGAGGCGTACGCGGCGTACGCGGCTGCCGTCCGCGAGGAGTACGGCTTCGTCCCCGCGCCGGACTTCTCGGCCGGCCGGGCCGCCGTCCTGCGCCAGTTGCTCGCCCTGCCCGCGCTCTACCGCACCCCCGCCGCCCGCGACCGCTTCACGGCCGCCGCCCGGACCAACCTGACGGCCGAACTCGGCACCCTCTGACGGCCGTCAGCCCCGGCGCGCGAGCACCCGGTCCGCGGCGGCCATCCCCGCCATCACGGAGGGGACGCGCCCCATCACGGCCCACCGGGCGTCCTGGTCGGCCCCCGACAGCTCGACCACGGCCCACCACAGCCCGAGCCCGCAGCACCCGCCCACCACGCCCCACACCCAGCGCCTCATGCCGCCACCGTACGCACGGGTCTACGCGAGCTTCCCCACGGGTGCCACCACCGCGCCCTGCTTGCCGCACACCCAGTGCGGGTCCGGCCCCAGCTCGGGCTCCACGCCCAGGGCGTGCGGGTCCCCGTCGGCCGCGCAGTCGGCGCACAGCGGCCAGCGCCCGTACGCCTCCAGCAGCGCGTCCTGGACGTCCTGGGCGACCAGCCCGAGCACGTACTCGGTGCCGTCCGGCCACTGCTCCAGCCACCAGCGGCGGTGCGTCACGGCCTGCTCCACCAGCGAGACGACGGCGGCGTCCGCCACGTCCCGCGCGGTGAGGTCGGCCAGGATCAGTGCCCGCGCGTTGTGCAGGGCGGTCTCGATGTCGTCAGCAGCCATCCGTCCATTCTCCGTCGACACGTCCGGAACGCCGAAACGCCCGGAGCGCCGATACGTCCGAACGCCGAAACGTCCGAACGCCGAAACGCCGTGTGGGCGGCCCCCCGAAGGGAACCGCCCACACGGACGAGGTCCAACCGATCCGATCGAAGCGATCAGGATCAGAAGTCCATGTCACCGCCCGGCATGCCGCCGCCGGCGGCCGCGGCGGCCTTCTCCGGCTTGTCGGCGATGACGGCCTCGGTGGTGAGGAACAGCGCCGCGATGGAGGCGGCGTTCTGCAGCGCGGAGCGGGTGACCTTGGCCGGGTCGATGATGCCCTCGGCGATCAGGTCGACGTAGGTGTTGGTGGCCGCGTTCAGGCCGTGACCGGCGGGGAGGTTGCGCACCTTCTCCACCACGACGCCACCCTCCAGGCCGGCGTTGGTCGCGATCTGCTTGATCGGGGCCTCCAGCGCGACCTTGACGATGTTGGCACCGGTGGCCTCGTCGCCCTCCAGCTCCAGCTTGTCGAAGGCGACACCGGCCTGCAGCAGGGCGACGCCACCACCGGCGACGATGCCCTCCTCGACGGCGGCCTTGGCGTTGCGGACGGCGTCCTCGATGCGGTGCTTGCGCTCCTTGAGCTCCACCTCGGTGGCCGCGCCGGCCTTGATGACGGCCACGCCGCCGGCCAGCTTGGCGAGGCGCTCCTGGAGCTTCTCGCGGTCGTAGTCCGAGTCGCTGTTCTCGATCTCGGCGCGGATCTGGTTGACGCGGCCCGCGACCTGCTCGCTGTCGCCGCCACCGTCGACGATGGTGGTCTCGTCCTTGGTGATGACCACCTTGCGGGCGGTGCCCAGCAGGTCGATGCCGGCGCTCTCCAGCTTGAGGCCGACCTCCTCGGAGATGACGGTGCCACCGGTGAGGATGGCGATGTCGCCGAGCATGGCCTTGCGGCGGTCACCGAAGCCCGGGGCCTTGACGGCGACGGACTTGAAGGTGCCACGGATCTTGTTCACGACCAGGGTCGACAGGGCCTCGCCCTCGACGTCCTCGGCGATGATGACCAGCGGCTTACCGCTCTGCATGACCTTCTCCAGCAGCGGGAGCAGGTCCTTGACCGAGCCGATCTTGGAGTTGGCGATGAGGATGTACGGGTCCTCGAACGTCGCCTCCATGCGCTCCAGGTCGGTGGCGAAGTAGGCGGAGATGTAGCCCTTGTCGAAGCGCATGCCCTCGGTGAGCTCGAGCTCCAGGCCGAAGGTGTTGCTCTCCTCGACGGTGATGACGCCTTCCTTGCCGACCTTGTCCATGGCCTCGGCGATCAGCTCGCCGATCTGGGTGTCGGCGGCCGAGATGGAGGCGGTGGAGGCGATCTGCTCCTTGGTCTCCACGTCCTTGGCCTGGGCCAGCAGCTGGTCCGAGACGGCGGCGACGGCCTTCTCGATGCCGCGCTTCAGGGCCATCGGGTTGGCGCCGGCGGCGACGTTGCGCAGACCCTCGCGAACCAGGGCCTGGGCGAGCACGGTGGCGGTGGTGGTGCCGTCACCCGCGACGTCGTCCGTCTTCTTGGCGACCTCCTTGACGAGCTCCGCACCGATCTTCTCGTACGGGTCCTCGAGCTCGATCTCCTTGGCGATGGAGACACCGTCGTTGGTGATCGTGGGGGCGCCCCACTTCTTCTCCAGCACGACGTTGCGGCCCTTGGGGCCGAGCGTGACCTTCACCGCGTCGGCGAGCTGGTTCATGCCACGCTCAAGGCCGCGGCGAGCTTCCTCATCAAAGGCGATGATCTTGGCCATCAGAAGTGGTCCTCCGGGACACGGTCGACTGCTCGGACCAAGGGGTGCCCGCGACGGACGGCCCTGGTGCGCGGAGGTCCATTCCCTCCGCTCCCGGGGGCCTCACCGACCCGGTCCGCTGTCACTCTCACACTGTGAGTGCTAACGCCAATGATTAGCACTCCGGGTGGTCGAGTGCAAGCCCAATCGGCAATCCGCGAGCCGCCGCCGGGGCCGCCCGGGAACGCCGACGGGCCCGTGCGACACGTGTCGCACGGGCCCGTCGAGAAGCGAGAGGTCACCAGCCGCAGGGCCGCGCCGAGCTCCTGGGGTCGGAAGGGGTCAGACCGCGGCGCGGACCATGTCCGCCTGCGGGCCCTTCTGTCCCTGAGAGATCTCGAACTCGACCCGCTGGCCCTCCTCGAGGGTGCGGTAGCCGTCCATCTGGATCGCGCTGTAGTGGACGAAGACGTCCGCACCACCGTCGACCGCGATGAAGCCGTAGCCCTTCTCCGCGTTGAACCACTTGACGGTGCCCTGAGCCATTCCGAACTCCCCTAGTGCTGTGCTGGCCCTTCACGCGCCCGCAGGTCGCGGGCCCGGATTGGTTGAAGGCCGGCCCGGGGAACCCCCCCTGGGCGCAGCCGTGCACGCCGCAACCCTCCGTGCAGGACGCCAGGCGGCTTCCGGCGAGCGGGTGATTGCGTCGACCGCCGCTGAATGTATCCGGATCGACGCCCTCTGCAACAGGGCCAGCCACCGGTAATTCCGCCTCGATATCAAGGGACAGGACGGGCCGAATCGGAATAATCTCGGCATTTCACGCCGGACATAGCGGACGAATTACTCAAATGTCCGCGGGAATTCTGACATCTGCCTGACATGTTTCACGGGCCGGCCCCGCCGGCCGGACGCCCCCGGGCCGAGCACTGCGGGGGCCGAAAGGGAAACCCTGTTCCCAACCGAGCCACACTCTACTCCGACTCGACCGGGAAATATTCCGGCCGGAATGCCAGCGGTCGCCCGCGCATACGGGAAACGGAATTCCGGACGCGCGGGCGACCGCGGGTTGGTCGCGAAGGCTCAGCAGCCGCCGGCCACCGCCGGGATGATCGAGATGCCGGCGCCGTCCTTGATCTCCGTCGCCAGGCCCTCGGCGAAACGCACGTCGTCGTCGTTCACGTAGACGTTCACGAAGCGGCGCAGCTTGCCGGTGTCGTCCAGGATGCGGGCCGAGATGCCCGGGTGGTTCTTCTCCAGGTCGGCGACGACCTCGGCCAGGGTGGCACCCTCGGCGGTCACCACGGCGGCACCGTCGGTGTAGGTGCGGAGGATGGTGGGAATGCGGACGTTGGCGCTCATGACTCTCCTAGCGGGGGCGGGGCCGATCGGGTGGTTCAGGCGGACGCGAGGCCGGCGGCGCGGAACGAGTCCAGCGTCGGGCGGATGACGGCGGTCATCCCGGCGTCGGAGACGGCGTCCAGGGTCTTCAGGCCGTCGCCGGTGTTGATCGCGACGGTCTCCTTGGCCGGATCCAGCTGCCCGGTCTCGACCAGCTTCTTCAGCACGCCGACGGTCACCCCGCCCGCGGTCTCGGCGAAGATGCCCTCGGTCCGCGCCAGCAGCCGGATCGCCGCCACGACCTCGGCGTCCGTGACATCCTCCACCGCGCCACCGGTGCGGCGGGCGATGTCCAGCACGTACGGGCCGTCGGCCGGGTTGCCGATCGCCAGCGACTTGGCGATGGTGTCCGGCTTGACCGGCTTGATCACGTCCCGGCCGGCCTTGAACGCGGCCGACACCGGCGAGCAGCCCTCGGCCTGGGCGCCGAAGATCCGGTACGGCCGGTCCTCGACCAGGCCGAGCCTGATCAGCTCCTGGAGGCCCTTGTCGATCTTCGTCAGCTGCGAGCCCGAGGCGATCGGGATCACGATCTGCTCCGGCAGCCGCCAGCCGAGCTGCTCGCAGATCTCGTACGCCAGCGTCTTGGAACCCTCGCCGTAGTAGGGCCGCAGGTTCACGTTGACGAAGCCCCAGCCCTCGCCGGCCGAATCGCCGATCAGCTCCGAGCAGAAGCGGTTCACGTCGTCGTAGTTGCCCTCGATGCCGACCAGCTCGCCGCCGTACACCCCGGCCATGACGACCTTGCCCTGCTCCAGGTCGTGCGGGATGAACACGCAGGACCGGAACCCGGCCCGGGCCGCCGCCGCCCCCACCGCGCCGGCCAGGTTGCCGGTGGAGGAGCAGGACAGCGTGGTGTACCCGAACGCCCGGGCCGCCTCGATCGCGCAGGCGACCACCCGGTCCTTGAACGAGTGCGTCGGGTTCCCGGAGTCGTCCTTGACGTGCAGCTGGGCGGTGAAACCGAGCTCCCGGCCCAGGTTGTCCGCCTTCACCAGCGGGGTCCACCCCGGGTTCAGATTGGGCTTCGACGCCACGTCGGCCGGAACCGGCAGCAGCGGCGCGTACCGCCAGATGGACGCCGGACCGGCCTCGATCCGCTTGCGCAGCTCCTCGGCGCCCTCGCTGCCGAACTCGTAGGCGATCTCCAGCGGGCCGAAGCACTCCAGGCAGGCGAAGCTGGGGCCGAGCGGGAAGCGGGTGCCGCACTCGCGACAGGACAGCGCGGCGGCGGGGCCGAGGTCGACGGAAACGGGTGCGGCAGTGTCGATAGCCATGATGGCGAGGCCTCTCTCCTCATCTTCCCCGTGGCACGGTCGCGCCACAGGCCGGAATTGGCACCTGTCCCGCCGGGGCCTGTCGACAGACAGCCGCGCGGGAAGGTTGCCGGGACGTCAACGGGCCGTTCCCTCAGTCCCTCTGGATGAGCTTGTGAAATTGTGGTGGTGCTCAACGGCGACCCCGGCGTGCAAAGGTCCGACCGCTGTACGAAGACTGTATCCGAAGGCGTCAATCCTGAACGGGTGCGTCCGCCACGCGAGATGACCCGTCCCACCGACCCCGCCGAGGAGACCTCCGTGCCCGCCGAACCGATTCCCGAGCTCCTCCCGCAGGCGGCGTCCTGGCTGCGCCGCCGCTCCTGGAGCGCGGCCGACCGGCCGGTCCGCACCCTCCTCGCCGCCAAGGAACGCACCGGCCGCACCGTCAGCGTGGTCCTCCCCGCCCTGGACGAGGAGGCCACCGTCGGCGACATCGTCCGCACCATCCGCCGCGAGCTGATGGAACGCCTCCCGCTCGTCGACGAACTCGTCGTCGTCGACTCGGGCTCCACCGACGCCACCGCCGCCGTCGCCGCCGAGGCCGGCGCCCGGGTCGAGCACCGCGACGCCGTCCTGCCCCGGCTGCCCGCCGTCCCCGGCAAGGGCGAGGTGCTCTGGCGCTCGCTGCTGATCACCCGCGGCGACATCGTCTGCTTCGTCGACGCCGACCTGCGCGAATTCGACCCGGCCCTCGTCTCCGGCATCCTCGGCCCGCTGCTGACCGACGAGTCCATCCAGCTGGTCAAGGCCATGTACGACCGCCCGCTGGAATCCGAGGGCGCCGTCCTGCCCGCCGGCGGCGGCCGGGTCACCGAACTCGTCGCCCGGCCCCTGCTCAACCTCCACTGGCCGGAACTCGCCGGTTTCGTCCAGCCCCTCGGCGGCGAGTACGCGGCCCGCCGCTCACTGCTCGAACGGCTGCCCTTCCCCACCGGCTACGGCGTCGAACTCGGCCTGCTGGTCGACGCCCTGGAACTGGCCGGCCTGGACGCCCTGGCCCAGGTGGACGTCGGCGTCCGGCACCACCGCCACCAGGACGGCCAGGCCCTCGGCCGGATGGCCGCCACCATCTACCGGACCGCCCTGGAACGCCTCGACCGCACCCACCGCCTCAAGGCCTCCGCCGACCTCGTCCACCCCCGGCTCACCCAGTTCACCCGCGACCCGGAAACCCGCGCCTTCACCGCCCACACCCACCCGGTGACCGCCCTGGAACGCCCCCCGATGCACACCGTCCCCGAATACGCGACCCGTCATTGAGGGGTTTGCCGCCCCGAACCCCCGGCAACATCCCAACCATGGGCGATCTCACGACCAACCGTTCGAGCTCGACCGGCACCGCCCCCGTCCTGGTTGCCTCCAACCGGGGACCGGTGTCCTTCGGCACCGCCGACGACGGCACGCTGACCCTGCGCCGCGGCGGCGGCGGACTGGTCTCCGGCCTCTCCGCCATCGCGGACCCGAACGCCGTCTGGGTCTGCGCCGCCCTCAACGACGCCGACCGCAGAGCCGCCGCCGAGGCGCCGCGGGGCCGCCTAGACCTGGCCGGCCACGAGGTCGGCGGCCAGGCCGTACGGATGCTGGACATCGACCCGCAGACCTTCGCCCGCGCCTACAACGGCGTCGCCAACTCCACCCTGTGGTTCGTCCACCACCTGCTCTACGCGACGCCCACGGCACCCGCCTTCGACGCCGGCTTCCGCACCGAGTGGGCCGCCTACCGGGCGTACAACGAGGCCTTCGCCGAGGCCCTGGCCGCCGAGGCCGCACCGAACGCCGCGGTCCTGGTCCAGGACTACCACCTCTCCCTGGTCCCGGCCCTGCTCCGGGCGGCCCGCCCCGACCTGCGGATCGGCCACTTCTCGCACACCCCCTGGGCCCCGCCCGAGTACTACCGGATGCTGCCCGACGACGTCGCCCGGGCCGTCCTCACCGGCATTCTGGGCGCCGACCGGGCCGGCTTCCTGACCGAACGCTGGGCCCGCGCCTTCGCCGCCTGCTGCGAGGACCTCCTGGACGCGACCGTCGACCACGACGCGCTCACCGTCGCCCTCGACGGCCGCACCACGGGCCTCGGCGTCCACGCCCTCGGCGCCGACGCCGACTTCCTGCGCGAACGCGCCCACCGCCCCGACGTCGACGAACGCCTCGCCGCCCTCCGCCGGACCGTCGGCGACCGCCGCACCATCATCCGGGTCGACCGCACCGAGCTGAGCAAGAACATCGTCCGCGGCCTCCAGGCCTACCGGCACCTGCTCCGCACCCGCCCCGAGTGGCACGACCGGGTGGTGCACATCGCCTTCGCCTACCCCTCCCGCACCGACCTGGCCGAGTACCGCGACTACACGGCCACCGTCCAGCGCCTCGCCGACGAGATCAACACCGAATTCGCCACCCCCGCCTGGCAGCCGCTGCTCCTCCACGTCGACGACGACTTCCCGCGCTCGCTCGCCGCCTACCGCCTGGCCGACGTCGCCCTGGTCAACCCCATCCGCGACGGCATGAACCTGGTCGCCAAGGAAGTCCCGGTGGTCTCCGACAACGGCTGCGCCCTCGTCCTCTCCCGCGAGGCCGGCGCCCACGCCGAACTCAAGGACGACGCCCTCACCGTCAACCCCTACGACGTCATCGCCACCGCCGACGCCCTCCACGCCGCTCTCACCATGGACCCGAAGGAGCGCGCCGACCGCACCGGGCGCCTGGCCGCGGCGGCCACCGCGCTCCCCCCGCAGCAGTGGTTCCTGGACCAGCTCAACGCCCTGTGAGCGCCTCCCCGAGAGCCCCCAGCAGCTCCACCACCCCCTCCGGCCCGGCGACCACCAGATCCGCCCGGTCGGCCAGCTCCCGCACCGGCGCGTCCCCCACCGCACCGGCGCACACCAGCACCCCGGCCACGCCCTCGCCCCGCAGCTTCTCCACCGCGGCGAAGGCCGCCACGTCCCCCAGGTCGTCCCCCGCGTAGAGCACCGCACGGGCCCCCCGCTCCCGCAGGAACCCGGTCAGCGCCGCCCCCTTGTCCACCCCCGGCGGCCGCAGCTCCAGCACCAGCCGCCCGGGCTCCACCACCAGTCCGTGCTCGGCCGCCAGGTCCCCCACCGGCGCCCGCAGCAGCTGCAGCGCCTCCTCCGGCGCCGCCGTCCGCCGGGTGTGCACGGCCACCGCCCGCCCCTTGTCCTCCACCCACGTCCCCTCGGGCGCCCCGACCCGCTCCAGCACCCCCGGCAGCACGTCCCGCACCCGCGCCACCCCCGGATGCGCCTCCGGCGCCGAGAGCTTCCCGTCCTCCCACCGCTCGGCCCCGTAGTGCCCCAGCACCACCACCCCCGGCAGCCCCGCGAACCCCCCGTACTCCACCGCCACCGCGGCCGGCCGGCCCGTCACCACCACCACGGCCCCCACCACCGAGCCCAAGCGCCGCAACGCCCCCACCACCCCGGGGTGCGCCCGTGCCCGCCCCGGATCCGCCACGATCGGCGCCAGGGTCCCGTCGAAGTCCAACCCGATCACGGCGTCCCCGGGCGCCGCCAGGACGGCCCGCAGCCCGTCCCGCCCAGCCTCGGTCCCCGGCACGAACATCTCTTCAAAGCCCATACCGGAGCCCCTACCCCGGACCGCCGCCTCCGCACCCACCCGCGCGGCGCCCACTGCTTTCCCCCAGCACCCAGCCGCCCTCCCGGGAGCCGCCCCGTCACCGGGCCCCCCGCCGGGCCTCCCGGATCCGCCGCAACCGATTCACCAGCACCGGCGCGTGCGCCAACGCCGCCTCCCGGTCCAGCAGAGCGTTCAGCACCTGGTAGTACCGCGTCGAGGAGAGCCCCAGCTCCTCCCGGATCGCCCGCTCCTTGGCCCCCGCCGTACGCCACTGCCGCCCTTCCAGCGCCAGCACCGCCCGCTCCCGCTCACTCAGCCCGCCCGGTTCGCCCACCGGAACCACCTCCGTCCACCGCTACGGAGTGTCATTCTCGCGCGCAACCCCGACACACCCTGCTCGCCCCACCGCTCCCCGCGCCCGGCTAGCGTCACCCCCATGACCACGCCCAGCTTCGCCCTGCACGTTCCCACCGCCGACCTCGACCCCGACCCGCTGGACCCGTCCCAGGTCGTCTCCGGTTCCCCCGAGGTCACCGGCAAGGTGCTGTCCGAGTCCGCCGACGGCCGCCACCTGCGCGGTCTCTGGCAGATCACCCCCGGTGTGGTCACCGACGTGGAGGCGGACGAGATGTTCGTGGTGCTCAGCGGCCGGGCCACCATCGAGATCGAGGGCGGCCCGACCCTGGAGGTCGGCCCCGGCGACTGCGCGGTCCTGCGCGAGGGCGACCGCACCACCTGGACGGTCCACGAGACCCTCCGCAAGGCCTACGCCATCACGCTCCCCTGAACCGGCACCCCCGCCGGGGCCCGGGCGGGTCCCGACCCCGCCCCGGTCCCCGGTCCTACTTGCGGACCTTGGCCGCCTCCTTCACCGCCGCGTCCTGCAGTCCCCCGAGCACCTGCTTGGGATCCCCGGTGACGGCCTGCCCGATCCCCGCCTTGATCCCGTTGCTGACCTCGCCCCAGGCCGGGTCGCCGAACGGGTAGAAGCTCGCGTTGGTCAGCCCGACCGCGAACTGCTTGAGGTCCTCGTGCTTGGGGTCCGACGACATCTGGGCGAAGGCGTCCTGGGTGACCGGCAGGAGGTTGTACTGCTCGTCGAACTTCAGCTGGTTGTCCTTGCCGTAGACGAAGGACAGGAACTTCTTGATCTCGTTCTTGTGCCCGTTCGCCTTGAACGCCATCATCCAGTCGGCGACCCCGAGGCTCCCGGTCCGCCCGAGGCCGTCCTTCTTGGGGATCGGCGCCGTCCCGAAGTCGATCTTCCCGGCGGTCGCCATCCGCAGCAGCGTCGGGTGCCCGTTCAGCATCGCGACCTTCCCGGCGGCGAAGTCCTGGAACACCGGGGTGCGGTTCATCCTGCCCGGGTCCGGGTACGTCAGCCCGGTGCTCACCAGGTTGCTCTTCAGCCAGCCGAAGGTCGCCTGGTTCTGGGCGCTGTCGATGGTGTAGTTGCCGACGTCGTCGGAGATGCTGCCGCCGCCGCTCAGCGTCCACAGCATCGATTCGGCCGGCGCCTCCTCCGGCCCCAGCGGCAGCCCGTACGGGGTCACCCCCGGCACCTTGGCCTTGATCTTCTCCGCGTCCTGCCGCAGTTCGTTCCAGGTGGCGGGCGGCTGGGTGATCCCGGCCTGCCGGAACATCGCCTTGTTGTAGAAGAGCACCCGCGACGAGGAGACGAACGGGATCCCGTACTGCGTCCCGAGCACCTGCCCGGCGTGGGCGAAGGTGTCCAGGAACCTGGCCTGGGTGTCCACCGAGAGCACGTCGGAGGCCGGGTAGAGCCGGTCCGCCGCGACCTGGTCCGCGAAGCCGCCGGTCTGGAGCAGGTCCGGCGACTTGCCGGCCGCGATCATGTCCTCGACCTTCTTGCCGATCTCGGTCCAGCTGTCCACCTCGACGCTGACCTTGATCCCGGGGTTCGCGGCCTCGAAGTCCCTGGCGACGGTGTCCCAGTAGTGCTGGGAGCTCGTCTCGGGGCTCTCCCCGTAGTCGGCGGCGACCAGCCTGAGGGTGACCGGTCCGTCGTCCTGCCCGCCGCAGGCACTGACCGCGGTGAGGACCAGTGCTCCGGCCAGCGCACCGCCGAGCACACGGGTGGGAACGTGGACGCGCCTGTTCAACGCGGGTACCGCCTTCGGGGGGATGAACGTGGATGTACGTCGACCGGATCGGGGGAAATCCGGCGGGGGAGGCGCAACACTGCCAAACCCGCCGACCACCGGTCCACACCACCGACCGGGGCCGCCCCGGTAGTTATCGAAGTGCGCGGAGTCATTGCACAATGCGCAACAAAACCCCCGCCCCCACCCCGCACGTCCCGTTCGGCACCCGGCCCCGCCCCCGGGCGCAAAGCCCCGCACACCCCCGCAGCTGCGACAAAGCTCACCCAGTATGGACCAGACCAATCCGACAACTGGACTAGACCTCTTCTACCCGCCCAAGGGAAACTGTCCTCCGTGAAGCACGTCATCGCACTCGATGTAGGCGGCACCGGCATGAAGGCCGCGCTGCTCGCCCAGGACGGCTCCGTGCTGTTCGAAGCACGCCGACCGACCGGGCGGGAGCACGGCACGGACGCCGTCGTCGCCGCCATCCTCGACTTCGCCGCCGACCTGGCGGACGAGGGCCGCAGCCGCTTCGGCGTCGCCCCGCTCGCGGCCGGCGTCGCCGTCCCGGGCACGATCGACGAGAAGAACGGCATCGCGGTCTTCTCCGCCAACCTCGGCTGGCGCGACCTCCCGCTGCGCAAGCTCCTGGGCGAGCGCCTGGCCGGACCGGACGGCGGCCCGATGCCGGTGGCCCTCGGCCACGACGTGCGCTCCGGCGGCCTGGCCGAGGGCCGGCTCGGAGCCGGCCGCGGCGTCGACCGCTTCCTGTTCATCGCCCTCGGCACCGGCATCGCCGGCGCGATCGGCATCGGCGACCGGATCGAGGCGGGCGCGCACGGCTACGGCGGCGAGATCGGCCACGTCGTGGTCCGCCCGGGCGGACCGCCCTGCGGCTGCGGCGCCCGCGGCTGCCTGGAGACACTGGCCTCCGCCTCCGCCGTCTCCCGCGCCTGGGCCGAGGCCAGCGGCGACCCCGACGCCGACGCGGCATCCTGCGCCGCCGCGGTGGACGCCGGGGACGACCGCGCCCTCGCGGTCTGGCAGCAGGCCGTCGACGCCCTCGCGGACGGCATCGTGCTGGCCCAGAGCCTGCTCGACCCGTCCACGGTGATCGTCGGCGGCGGGCTGGCCGAGGCCGGCGACACGCTCTTCACTCCGCTGCGCGCGGCCGTCACCGAGCGACTGACCTTCCAGATGCCCCCGAAGGTCGTACCCGCCATGCTCAAAGACACCGCCGCGTCCCTGGGCGCGGGCCTGCTCGCCTGGGATCTGCTCACCATGGAGGTGACCGCGTGACCACCGCGGACCGTGACCGTACTGCCCTGGCCGGCGCCCGCCTGGTCCTTCCCGGCGGCGTCGTCGAGGGCGACCGCCTCGCCGTCGAGGGCGAGCGCATCGCCGGCCTCGGCGGCGAC
>NZ_JBSHAP010000130.1:0-25629 GCF_053611565.1 Kitasatospora sp. NPDC054795 | reverse complement strand
CCTCCCGGCACCGGGCCGAGTCGGCGGCCGACCTCGCGGCCCTCGCCGCGGCGGACCGGCTGCTGCTGGACCGGGACGGCGGCTGCGCCCGGGCCGCCGCGATCGCCGCCGCGCAGGGCGCCGGACTGGTGTCCTGTGCGGTCGACCGGTCGGCGGACGCCGTCGAGGTGGTGGCCGAGGTGGACGTCCGCGGGCTCCCGACCCGGCTGCCGGTCGGCCCGGCGCGGGCGAGGGCCCGGGCCGGGCCGGTACGGGCCCCGGTCACCGGCCCCGAGGACGTGCCGGACGCCGGGCCGGTCGGGGATCCGAGCGAAGATCCGGGCGGAGCCCCGAGTGCGGCGGCGGTCTCATGAACGGGCCGGCGCTCCACCGTCCGGTCCCGGGGTCGTCTCCGGCGAGTCCGGCGCCTCCGGACCGGCGCTCGTCTCCGAAGCGTCCGAAGCTTCCGGAGTCTCCGGGCCGTCGGGCGCCTCCCGTCCGTCCTGCGGCTCCGCGGCTCCGGCGGCCCCGGCCAGCAGGACGTCCAGGAGCCGGACGGCGGCGGCCTTGTCCAGCGGGTCGTTCCCGTTGCCGCACTTGGGTGACTGGACGCAGGACGGGCAGCCGCGCTCGCACTCGCAGGAGGCGATCGCCGTCCGGGTGGCCGTCAGCCACTGGACCGCCCGCCGGAAGCCCCGTTCGGCGAAGCCGGCCCCGCCCGGGTGGCCGTCGTAGACGAACACGGTCGGCAGGCCGGTGTCCGGGTGCAGCGGAACGGAGACGCCGCCGATGTCCCACCGGTCGCAGGTGGCGAACAGCGGCAGCAGTCCGATCGAGGCGTGCTCGGCGGCGTGGGCGGCGCCGGGCAACTGGTCGGGCGGGATGTCCGCGTCGAGCAGCTGGTCCTCGGTGACGGTCCACCAGACCGCGCGGGTGCGCAGCGTGCGGGGCGGCAGGTCGAGCTTGGTCTCGCCCATGATCTCCCCGGTGGAGATCCGCTTGCGGAGGTAGCCGACCACCTGGTTGACCACCTCCACCGAGCCGAAGCTGAGCCGGCCCTCGCCCCATTCGACGGTGGTGTCGGTGTCCAGGACGGAGACGGAGGTGATGTCACGGGCGGCCGTGGTGTACGGCGGGTCGGCCGGTTCGACCAGGGCCACGGAGTTCTCCAGGTCGAACTCCCGGACCAGGTAGGTGCGGCCCTGGTGGAGGTGGACGGCCCCGGTGTGGACGCTGGTGTGGGCGGCCGCCGCGTCCACCGTGCCGAGCAGGCGGCCGGTGTCGGACTCGACGATCTGAACCGGACTGCCGCCGCTGCCGCGCAGGTCCACCGCGTCGGCCGCGCGTTCGCGACGGGTCCAGTACCAGGAGCCGTCACTGCGCCGGCGCAGCAGGCCGCGCCGTTCCAGGACCGGGAGCAGCGGTGCGGTGGACGGCCCGAACAGTTCCAGGTCGGCATCGGTGAGCGGGAGTTCGGCTGCCGCCGCGCACAGGTGCGGGGCGAGCACGTGCGGGTTGTCGGGGTCGAGCACGGTGGCCTCGACGGGCGCCGCGAACAGCGCCTCCGGGTGGTGCACCAGGTAGGTGTCCAGCGGGTCGTCCCGGGCGATCAGCACGGCCAGCGCGCCCTGGGCCTCCCGGCCCGCTCGGCCCGCCTGCTGCCAGAGCGAGGCCCGGGTGCCGGGGTAGCCGGCCATCAGGACGGCGTCGAGGCCGGAGATGTCGACGCCCAGTTCGAGAGCGGAGGTGGAGGCGAGGCCGAGCAGTCGGCCGGTGTGCAGATCGCGTTCCAGGGCGCGGCGTTCGTCGGCGAGGTAGCCGCCGCGGTAGGCGGCCACCCGTCCGGCGAGCGGGCGGTCGAGCTGGTCCTGGGCCTGGAGCGCCACGAGCTCGGCGGCACGCCGGGAGCGGACGAAGACGACGGTGCGAATCTCCCTCTCGACCAGGTCGGTCAGCAGGTGCGCGGCCTCGGCGGTCGCGGTGCGGCGCACGGGCGCGCCGTGCTCGCCGACGTTCTCGGTGAGCGGCGGTTCCCAGAGGCCGAAGACCATCGGCCCGCGCGGCGAGGCGTCCTCGGTGACGGCGACGGCGGGCAGGCCGGTCAGCCGCCGGGCGGTCGCGGCCGGGTCGGCGGTGGTGGCGGAGGCCAGCAGGAAGGTGGGTGACGAGCCGTAACGGGCGCAGATGCGACGCAGCCGTCGCAGCACCTGGGCGACGTGCGAGCCGAACACGCCCCGGTAGCTGTGGCATTCGTCGACGACCACGTAACGCAACGCCTTGAGGAAGGAGGACCAGCGGGCGTGGCCGGGCAGGATGCCCCGGTGGAGCATGTCCGGGTTGGTGAGCACGTAGGAGGCGTACTGGCGGACCCACTCGCGCTCCTCGGTCGGGGTGTCGCCGTCGTACAGGGCGGCGCGGACCCTCGGCGGGGCGAGTTCGGCCGCCCGGCGGCGCTGGTCGGCGGCGAGCGCCTTGGTCGGAGCAAGGTAGAGCGCGGTGGCGCCGCGGCCGTTGCGGGCCTCGGTGCCGTCGAGGAGGTCGGTGAGCACCGGTGCCAGATAGCCCAGCGACTTGCCCGAGGCGGTGCCTGTGGCGATCACCACAGTCTGGCCGCTTTTGGCCAGATTCATCGCTTCTGCCTGGTGCGCCCATGGCTGTTCCACCCCGAGGGCGCGTGCCGCGGCCACGACCTCCGGACGGATCGAGTCCGGCCACGGTGAATAACGTGCAGGTCGGGCGGGAAGGTGCTCCGTATGGGTGAGCCGGTCGGACCGCCCCCGGCCGGTGGCCAGGGTCGTGAGCAGTGCCTCGGGCGGGCTGTGTCGGGGCGGCATGGGGACCCAGTGTGTCACCGGCGTGACGGAGAATCGTCGTAAGCCATCGTGCGGGCATGGCCGCAGGTGGTTGAATGTGGCCGTGACGGCCGTATGGCCGTGGGTCGCAGCGCTGAGGCTTGCCACGCGTTGGCTGGGCGCGCCCGGGCTCGCGACCATGCGGTGGCGGCCGTCCGGCCGAGGATCGCACATGACGTAGCAAGGCAAGGTGCTGGAGGTTCCGTGGACCTGTCCCTGTCGACCCGTTCAGTCGGCGATCGTACGGTCGTCGAGGTTGGCGGCGAGATCGATGTGTACACCGCCCCGAAGCTGCGGGAGCAGCTGGTCGAGCTCGTCAACGACGGCAAGTACCACCTCGTCGTCGACATGGAGGGCGTTGACTTCCTCGACTCGACCGGCCTCGGTGTGCTGGTCGGCGGTCTGAAGCGGGTGCGCGCCCACGAGGGCTCGCTGCGCCTCGTCTGCAACCAGGAGCGCATCCTGAAGATCTTCCGCATCACCGGCCTGACCAAGGTCTTCCCGATCCACACCTCGGTGGACGACGCGGTCAACGCGACCGACTGACGCGGCCGGGCCGGCCCGGGTGGCCGGCCCGCTCGTTTCCTCGCGTCCGGGAGCCCGGGCCCGTGCGGCCCGGTGCGTCCTCGGACGCCCCTGGGCCGGTTCCGCCGGCCCGCAGGGGCCGGACCTCCGGCCCCGGTCGGAGCACCCCGAGGGGGAGAGATGGCAACCGTCGAACTTCGATTCAGCGCGCTTCCCGAGCATGTGCGGACGGCCCGACTGGTCGCCGCGGCCGTCGCCAGACGGGCCGGGGTCGACGAGTCGGTGCTCGACGAGGTCCGGCTCGCGGTCGGCGAGGCGTGCTCCCGCGCGGTCGGGCTGCACCAGCGCGGCGGCATCGGCGGCACGGTCCGGGTCGCGCTGACCGATCAGGAGAAGCGTTTCCTCATCGAGGTCGAGGACGAGGCCGGCCCCGCCGCCGTCCCGGCCTCCGGCGCTGCCGAGGGCGGCGACCCGGACGAGGACACCCTGGGCCTCGCCGTGATCACCGGCCTGGTCGAGGACCTGGAGGTCACCAACGGCACGGACGGTGGCCTGATCCGGATGAGCTGGCCGGTCTCGGTCCCCTCCGTCACGGTCTGAGGCGCCGTCGGCGCCGCATTCGCGCCTCCGCACGCCCCCGAGGGCTGGAGTCCGGTTCCCGGGCAGGCGTCGACGTGGTGATCCCGGCGGTCGGCTGCTCCAGGCCGCCCGGGGCCGCTCGTCGATCGGGGCTCGTCGCGACGGACGGCGTCCGGGTGGGTTCGCATCCCGTCACCCGGACGACCGGGCAGGCCGCCGGGACATCGGCAGGCGCCTCGACCTCCGAAGCGTTCCGGGCCGAGCTGCCGGTCAGCCGTCGGCGGGCACCCGGGGCGAGGAGGTCCGCGTCGGCATGCCCGTAGGCAGGCTGTGCGAGGACGCGCCATCCCCTGCCGGTGCAGCAGCAGCGACCGACCTCGCCCGTCGTTCCGCTCGATGGCGATCCCGCACGACATCGAGCATCGGCACGGGCAGCGGGCAGCGGGCAGCGGGCAGCGGGCGGCAGGCGGCAGGCAGCAGGCAGCAGGCAGCGGGGGAGGGAAACCGGAAATCGGGGAACGGACACCGGCCGTGTAGGTTCGACGACCGATGACGACCGAAACCGAAAGGCTCCTCCCGGTGAACAAGCGACTGCTGGCCGTACCCGCCCTCGGCGTGCTGCTCGCGTTCGGTGCCGTCGGCTGTGGCGGCGACGACAACAACAGCAAGCAGCTGGAGTCCTGGGCGTCGACCGTCTGCGGCGCCGCCAAGGACCCGATCTCCCAGGCACAGGCCGCGCTCGCCGACACCGGCCAGGTGAAGACCGGCGAAGTCCCCGCAGACCTCCAGAAGCGGCTCTCCACGGACATCGGGCGGTTGGCCAAGACCAACCAGGACATAGCCGCCGCCATCGACGGTGCCGGGGCGCCCAAGGTGCAGGACGGCGCGACCCTCCAGAAGGACACCGTCGACGAGCTGAAGAAGGCGGCCGACGGCTACGTCGAGGTCCAGAAGAAGCTGGACGCGCTGCCCAACACCGACCAGGCCAAGTTCGCCGACGGGCTGCGCAGCGTGGCCGACCAGGTGCAGCAGCTGGCCTCGCTCTCCACCCAGGCGCAGAGCAAGCTCCAGCGCGGCGATCTCGGCGCGGCGATGGCCAAGCAGGAGGGCTGCAAGCCGTCCCCGACCACCGCCCCGACCGGCGGTGCCACCGGTGGTGCGGGTGCCGGCGCGAGCGGCACCCCGGCCCCGGGCGGTGCGGGAACGACCCCCGCCCCCGGCGCCACCGACACCCCGGGCGCCCCGGCCACCACGCCGGCGCCCGGCGCGACCGACAGTGCGAGCCCGGCCGCTGCCGGTGCGACCACCGCTCCGTCCGCCCCGGCGGGCACCCCGGCGAACCCCGCTCCCAGCGCGAGCTGAGCCCCGGCGGACCGCACGATCCGACGCGCCCGCCCCCGAAACCGGCCCGAAACCGGCCCGTCCCCGCCCCGGACCCGGCTGGTGATGTGCTGCGCGTCGGCCGTGACGAAGTCACGCGGGCCGGGGCGCCCTCGTGGAGCCGCCGGCCCTGCCCGCCGCCGGCCGCCGTGACCGCGAGCCGCCTCCGCGAGCCGCCGCGAGCCGCCGCCGAACGACTCGGCGCCCCCGGCAGGGCGGCGCGCGGTGGCTTCCGGGGGCGTGCGTGGTGGTGTGGGCTTCCGTCCGATGGGCGCGGGGCGCAGCGGCGGCCGCGGGGTGGGCGCCGGGGGACAATGGCGGGGTGATCAGTAGCCCCGTTCTCGACCCGACCCGCCTCGCCAAGTTCCGCGAGGCGCTGCTCGCCGCCTCGTTCACCGCCGACGGGTGCCTGGACCTGCTAGGGCCCACCGGCTATTCGGCGTTGGCCCGCAGCGAGGCGGTCCCGGCACTGCGGGCGACCCGCGGTGGCAGCCCACTGGAGACGCTGGTGCGGCTGTTCCTGCTCCAGCAGCCGGTCCCGTACCGGGCGGCCGCCGCCGCGCTGCCGGTGGAGGACTGTCTGGCGGACGGCTGGCTGCGCCCCGACGGCGATCTGGTGCGCGCCACCGTCGACGTCCGGCCGTACGCCAATGAGGTGGCCGGGATGCCCAGTTCGGATGCCTGGGTGGTCTCCGACCTGGGCTGCGCGGTGGGCGGTGCGGGCGGCATCGGCTCCGGCGAGACCGCGCACGGGGTGGCCCGCAAGGACCTGGTGCTGGGCGTCGGCGGTGCTTCCACCACGCTGGCGAACATCACCGTGCGCCGTCCCGTCCGGACCGCGCTGGACCTCGGTTCGGGCTCCGGTGTCCAGGCGCTGCACGCGGCCCGCCACGCCGGGACCGTCACCGCCACGGACCTCAATCCGCGCGCGCTGCGCTTCACCGAGCTGACCCTGGCGCTGTCCGGGTTCGACAACACCGAGGTGTCCACCGGAAGCCTCTTCGAGCCGGTTGGGGAGCGGAAGTTCGACCTGATCGTCTCCAACCCGCCGTTCGTCATCTCGCCGGGCGGCCGGTTCACCTATCGCGACGGCGGCATGGCCGGGGACGACCTGTGCCGCAGCCTGGTCCGCTCGGCCGCCGACCACCTGGAGCCCGGCGGCTACTGCCAGCTGCTCGCCAACTGGCAGCACGTCAAGGGCGAGGACTGGCAGGAGCGGCTGGCCGGCTGGGTCGCGGGCACCGGCCTGGACGCCTGGGTCGTCCAGCGCGAGGTCCAGGACGTGGCCCAGTACGCCGAGTTGTGGCTGCGCGACGGCGGTGACCACCGCGGCCCCGGCGGCGACTACCAGGCCCGGTACGGCGAGTGGCTGGACGCCTTCGAGGCGGGCCGGGTCGAGGGCATCGGGATGGGCTGGATCACCCTGCGGGCGAGCGGCGCCGAGCGTCCGACCGTCCGGGTGGAGGAGTGGCCGCACCCGGTGGAGCAGCCGCTGGGCCCGCACATCGAGGCCTGGTTCGACCGGCAGGACTTCCTCCGCTCGCACGACGACGCGGGCCTGCTCGCGGCCCGCTACGTGCTGGCCGACGAGGTGGTCCAGGAGCAGGTCGGCGCGCCGGGCGCGGAGGACCCGGAGCACGTGATCCTGCGTCACAACCGGGGCATGCGGCGCGCCACCAAGGTGGACACCGTGGGCGCCGGGTTCGTCGGGGTCTGCGACGGGACGCTGTCGGCGGGCGAGATCGTGGACGCCATCGCGCAGCTGCTCGGCGAGGACAGGGTGGTCCTGCGGGACCGGGTGCCGGAGTCGCTGCGCCTGCTGACCGAGCAGGGGTTCATCGACCCGGTCCGCTGAGGCCCGACGTTCCACATCCCGACCCGACGCGTCCCGACGCGTCCCGACGCGTCCTGACCCGCCCCGGCCCTCCGTGGCCGGATTCACCGTGCCCGGCTGTGTCGTGCCCGGATTCACCGTGCCCGGACCCCGGCCCTCCGTGACCGCACCCGCCGGGACCTGACCGGTTCACCCGTCCGTACCCCCTGGTTCGTCCGGCCGCCGCCGGGTGGCAGTCTCCCGTTGGCTCTCCACTGTGAAGCTCTGTCCACAGGCTGTGGACAGAGCTGGGGAGCCGGGGGCCAGGGGTGGACACGACGACGGCGATGGTGGGCGGGTCGGTGCTCGCCCTCTTCGGTGGCGTGCTGCTGCTCTGGTGCGCCGCCGAGGTGGGGTTGCGCCTGCGGGTGCGCCGCCGGGGGGCGTCGGCGGTGGCCACTGTGATGGCTGAGGACGACGTGCACGGCCAGCTGGACAGTGCTCCGCTGCTCTCCTTCTCGGTGCCGCCCTCGGTCGGCGGCGCCGGCGCGTGCGGGATCGCCGGGCTGGTGATCGCCCGTCCGCGGGGGCACACCCCGCTGCGCCGTCCGGACCGCTTCGCGCCCGGAGCCTCGGTGCGGATCTGTTACGACCCGCGGCGCCCGAGCAGGGTGGTGCTGGCCTCGGGGGAGGTCGGTCGGGCTGCCGTCGTGGACCTGCTGTGGAGCGTCCTGGGCGTGGGCTGCCTGGCGGCGGGCGCCGGGCTCCTGGCCGTGGCCGGCGGCTGAGCCTCGCCCCCGCCCCGCCCCCGCCCCGCCCCCACCCCCGCCCCCGCTCCGCGAGAACCCGTCGATTTTCCGTTGACAGATCTTGAAATCCGTCATTCCATCCTCCGGAACCTGCCGAAGGCCCCCCTCCGCGGGGCGCGAACCTCCGTCATCGGGTTACCGTTCGAGTGGCGTCGGTGAGCCCGGCAAGTGAAAAAGCGGGATCCGTCCGTTTGACAAGGGTGGCCGGGGTACGGTCACACTCCGCTGGTGGGGGTGTCGTGCCGCGGCAGCCCCGGGGCGGTGGAGGGGTCGGGCGGAGTGCAGCCCGTGCTGCCGGCGCCGACCAGCCACATAAGGACCGGGAGAGAAGAGCGAAGGTGTCCCCGAGCAGCGAGACCGCGCACGGACAGCGACTCGTCATTGTCGAGTCGCCGGCCAAGGCGAAGACGATCAAGGGCTACCTGGGCCCCGGCTACATCGTCGAGGCGAGCGTCGGGCACATCCGCGACCTCCCCAGCACCGCGGCCGAGGTGCCGGACAAGTACACCGGCGAGGTGCGGCGCCTCGGGGTGGACGTCGACCATGACTTCGCGCCCATCTACGTGGTCAACGCGGACAAGAAGTCCCAGGTCAGCAAGTTGAAGTCGCTGCTCGCGGAGTCCGACGAGCTCTTCCTCGCCACCGATGAGGACCGCGAGGGCGAGGCCATCGCGTGGCACCTCCAGCAGGTGCTGAAGCCCAAGGTGCCGGTGCACCGCATGGTGTTCCACGAGATCACCAAGTCGGCGATCCAGGAGGCCGTGGCCAACCCGCGCGAGCTCAACCAGCGCCTGGTCGACGCCCAGGAGACCCGCCGCATCCTCGACCGGCTGTACGGCTTCGAGGTCTCGCCGGTGCTGTGGAAGAAGGTCATGCCGAAGCTGTCGGCGGGCCGGGTGCAGTCCGTCGCCACCCGACTGGTGGTCGAGCGCGAGCGCGAGCGGATGGCCTTCCGCGCCGCTTCGTACTGGGACCTGGTCGGCACCTTCGGTACCGGTCGCACCCCGGTCGACGCCGCCAACCCGGAGACCTTCGGTGCCCGGCTGGCCTCCGTCGACGGCAAGCGGATCGCCAGCGGCCGCGACTTCGGTCAGGACGGCCGGCTGAAGGCCGCCAGCGCGAACACCCTGCACCTGGACGAGCAGGCGGCCCGTCAGCTGGCCGCCGCCCTGGAGCAGACGGCGTTCGGCGTCCGCAGCGTCGAGTCCAAGCCGTACCGCCGCTCGCCGTACGCGCCGTTCCGCACCACCACGCTCCAGCAGGAGGCCAGCCGCAAGCTGGGCTTCGGCGCCAAGCGGACCATGCAGGTGGCCCAGAAGCTGTACGAGAACGGCTTCATCACCTATATGCGTACCGACTCCACCACGCTGTCGGACACCGCGGTCACCGCCGCCCGGGCCCAGGTCACCCAGCTGTACGGCGTCGACTACCTGCCGGACGCCCCGCGCACCTACGCCAGCAAGGTGAAGAACGCGCAGGAGGCGCACGAGGCCGTCCGCCCGTCCGGAGACCGCTTCCGCACCCCCGCCGAGACCGGCCTGACCGGTGACGACTTCAGGCTGTACGAGCTGATCTGGATGCGCACCGTCGCCTCCCAGATGAAGGACGCGGTCGGCCAGTCCGTCACCGTCCGGGTCGGCGGCACCTCCGCCGACGGCCGGGACGTCGAGTTCTCGGCCACCGGCAAGATCATCACCTTCCACGGCTTCCTCAAGGCCTACGTCGAGGGTGCCGACGACCCGAACGCGGAGCTCGACGACCGCGAGCGCCGGCTGCCGCAGGTCGCCCAGGGCGACCCGCTGGCCGCCGAGCGGATCACCCCGGAGGGCCACGCCACCAAGCCGCCGGCCCGCTACACCGAGGCCTCGCTGGTCAAGGAGCTGGAGGACCGGGAGATCGGCCGCCCCTCCACCTACGCGTCGATCATCGACACGATCATCCAGCGCCGGTACGTCTTCAAGAAGGGGACGGCGCTCGTCCCGTCCTTCCTCTCCTTCGCCGTGGTCAACCTGCTGGAGAAGCACTTCGGCCGGCTGGTCGACTACGACTTCACCGCCAGGATGGAGGACGACCTCGACCGGATCGCCGCCGGTGAGGCGCAGTCCGTGCCGTGGCTGAAGCGCTTCTACTTCGGTGAGGGCGAGGGCCACGCCGCGGGCGGCGCCGCCGAGGCCGGCAACGGCGACGGCGACCACCTGGGCGGCCTGAAGGAACTGGTCACCGACCTCGGCGCGATCGACGCCCGGGAGATCAGCTCGTTCAGGGTCAGCGACGACATCACCCTGCGGGTCGGCCGCTACGGCCCGTACGTCGAGCGCGCCTCCACCGTCGAGGGCGAGCCGGGCCAGCGTGCCGACATCCCGGACGAGCTGCCGCCGGACGAGCTCACCGTCGAGCTGGCCGAGGAGCTGCTGGCCAAGCCCAGCGGCGACTTCGAGCTCGGCCCGGACCCGGTCGGCGGCAACATGCTGGTCGCCAAGGACGGCCGCTACGGCCCGTACGTGACCGAGATCCTGCCCGAGGGCACGCCGAAGACCGGCAAGAACGCGGTCAAGCCGCGCACCGCCTCGCTGTTCAAGACGATGTCGCTGGACACCGTCACGCTGGAGGACGCGCTGCGGCTGCTCTCGCTGCCCCGGGTGGTCGGCACCGACGCCGAGGGCGCGGAGATCACCGCGCAGAACGGCCGCTACGGCCCGTACCTCAAGCGCGGCACCGACTCCCGTTCGCTCACCAGCGAGGACCAGCTCTTCACGATCACCCTCGACGAGGCGCTGGCGATCTACGCCCAGCCGAAGCAGCGCGGCCGGGCGGCCGCCGCCCCGCCGCTCAAGGAGCTGGGCAACGACCCGGTCAGCGAGCGTCCGGTGGTGGTCAAGGACGGTCGCTTCGGTCCGTACGTGACCGACGGCGAGACCAACGCCACGCTCCGCAAGGACGACGAGGTCGAGACCATCACGCCGGAGCGCGGGTATGAGCTGCTCGCCGAGAAGCGGGCGCGCGGACCGGTGAAGAAGGCGGCGAAGAAGGCCCCGGCGAAGAAGGCCGCGGCCAAGAAGACGACCACCGCCAAGACCGCGGCGACCAAGACCGCGGCCGCGAAGAAGACCGCCGCGAAGAAGACCACCACCACCAAGACGGCGGCGGCGAAGAAGACGGCGGCCAAGAAGACCGCCACGAGCAGGACGGCGGCCGACCAGGCCTCGGCCACCGAAGAAGGCTGATCCGCGGTCCCGCGGCCGGGCCCGCACCCCCGATCCCGGGGGGCGGGCCCGAGGCCCGTCGGGTCTGTGCGGGGTACGTCACAACCCGGTGATGAGCACGATCCGGAAGCGCGTTCGCCACATTCCGGCCAGGCCCAGCCCGCTACGCTGACCGTATGACGAGCGAGGAGCAGCCCACCCCCAGCGCCCCGGCCGCCAGAGCGGGGGTGTCCGACCTGCCCGAGGTCGCGCCCGCCGGGACTCCGGTGGACCGGGCCCGGGCGCTGCTGCGGACACGTGCCTACCGGCGCCTGTGGACCACCCAGCTGATCGGCGGCACCGCCGACCGGCTCGGTCTGCTGGTGCTGCTCGCGCTCACCGTGATCGCCGCCGCCCAGGGCGGCCGGTTCGGCAGCCTGCCGCGCAGCCTCGCCTTCGCCCTCGCCGCGGTCCTCGCCGTCCGGGTGCTGGCGACCGGCCTGGTCGGCGTCGCACTGCTCGGCCCGGTGCACCGGCTGGTCACCGGCCGACTGGACCGGCGCTGGACGCTCTTCGGCGCCGACGTGCTGCGCGCCCTGCTGATCGGCCTCGCCCCCTGGTGGAGCGTCTGGCTGGGCTCCGCCGCCGAGCCCTCCGGGGCCGCCACCTACGCCCTGCTCGCCACCGTGTTCGTCACCGGTGCCGCCGAGCGGGTCCGGGGGATCGCCAGGACCGCCGCCGTTCCCGGCCTGCTGCCTCCGGCCAACCCGCACCTGCCGGTCGCCGAGCAGCGCCCGGCCGCGGCCAACCTGGAGAGCGTCCGGAGCATCGACCGCTTCACCGGCTGGGTGACCGTGCCGCTCGGCGCGCTCGGCCTGGTGGCTTTCACCCTGCTCAACAACATCGGCGCGGCCCTCGGCTCCGACTGGCTCCGCGCCCACCAGCTCACCTTCGCGGCGCTCGGCGCGGCCGGGCTGTTCGCCGCCGCGGCGGTCCGAGACCACCTCCAGCAGCTGCCCGGCGGCCCGGTGTCCGTCGCCCCGGTCTCGCCGCTCCAGGGCCTGCGCGCCCCGACCGACGCCGCCCCCGGCCCCGCGCTGAGCAAGGGCCGCACCGGCGGCGCCCCGTACTTCACCTTCGCCGTCGCGGCCGGCTACGCCGCGATGGCGGGCGTCGCCGCGCTCGCGCTGCTCACCGCCGCCGAGCACCGCGCCGGGCCGATCGGCTACGGCCTGCTGGTGCTCGCCGCCGCCGGGACGCCCGCCCTGGGCGCCCGGCTCACCCGGGCCACGCTGCCTTCGCTGTCCCGCCGCCGGCTGCTCGCGCTGGCGCTGCTCACCCAGGGCGTCGCACTGATCCTGGCCGGGCTGGTGCTGGACTTCGTGCTGGTCCTGCTGCTCACCGTGCTGGCCGGGCTGGCCGCCGGGATCGTGATCTCGGCCGGACGCACCCTGCTCGCCCAGGAGGTCGAGGAGGCCCGGCTGCCGAAGGTCACCGAGCACCTGTTCGCGGTGCTCCGGACCGTGGTCGCCGCCGCGCTGGTCGTCGTCCCGCTGATCGCCGCCGCCTACGGGGACGTCGAGTACGGCACCGTCGAGCCCGGCTCCTTCACCTTCATCCACGGCGGCGCGGCCCTGGCCGTCGCCACCTCCGGGCTGCTCACGCTGGTGCTCGCCGCGGTCGTGCTGCTGCGCACCGACGACCGGCGCGGCACCGCGCCGTTCGTCCGGGACCTGGTGGACTCGGTGCGCGGCCCGGGCGGCCCGGCGCCGCGCCTCGGCGCGGGCACCGGCTTCTTCATCGCCCTGGAGGGCGGCGACGGCGCCGGCAAGTCCACCCAGGCCCAGGCGCTCGCCGAGTGGATCCGCGGCAAGGGGCACGAGGTCGTGCTCACCCGCGAGCCCGGCGGCAGCCCGGTCGGCCAGCGGTTGCGCGGCCTCGTCCTGGACGTCGGCAACACCGGCCTGTCGCACCGCGCCGAGGCGCTGATCTACGCCGCCGACCGCGCCGAGCACGTCGAGAACGTCATCCGGCCGGCCCTCGCCCGCGGCGCCGTGGTGATCACCGACCGGTACATGGACTCCTCCATCGCCTACCAGGGCGCCGGTCGCGACCTGGCCGCGACCGAGGTCGCCCGGATCTCCCGCTGGGCCACCGGCGGGCTGCTGCCCGACCTGACCGTCGTCCTGGACGTCGACCCGACCAAGGCCCGCGAGCGCTTCACCGAGGCGCTGGACCGGCTGGAGTCCGAGCCCACCGAGTTCCACCTGCGGGTCCGGGCCGGTTTCCTCGCCCTCGCCGCCGCCGACCCGGCGCGCTACCTGGTCGTGGACGGCAGCCAGGCCCCCGGCTTCGTCACCACCGCCATCCGGCACCGACTCGACCGCGAGCTGCCGCTCTCCGAGCAGGAGAAGGCCGCCCGCGCCGAGCAGGAGCGGCTGGCCAAGGAGGAGGCCGAGCGCCGCGCCGCCGAGGAGGCCCGCAAGAAGGCCGAGGAGGAGGCCGCCGAGCGCAAGCGGCAGGAGGTGCTGGCGCAGCTGCGGGCCGAGCAGGCGGAGAAGGAGCGGCTGGCCGCGGAGGAGGCCGAGCGGGCCGCCGCCGAGGCCCGGCGCAAGGCCGAGGAGGAAGCGCGCCGCAGGGCCGAGGAGGAGGCCGCGCGTCGCGCCGAGCAGGAGGCCGAGCGGCGCAGGGCCGAGGAGGCCCGGCTGGCCGCCGAGGCCGCCGAGCGCAAGCGGATCGCCGACGAGGCGGCCGCCCAGGCCGAGCTCCAGCGGCAGCGCGAGCTGGCCCGCGAGGAGCAGCGCCGCCGGGCGGAGGAGGCGCTCCAGCGGGCCGAGGAGGCGCGGCTGGCGCAGGCCGCCGCGCTCGCGGCCGCGGCTGCGGCGGCGGAGTCCGCGGAGGGCCGGGCCGAGGCGCGGCCGGGTTCGGGTTCGGCGTCGGGTCCTGGTTCGGCGTCGGCGTCGGGTTCGGGTTCGGTGGCCGGGGAGTCGGCCGCGGAGACGACCACGGAGCTGCGGGCGGTCCGGGACATTCCGAAGGGTGTCCCGCAGGACACCCCGCGGGATGCGGCACAGCCGGCGGCGCAGGCTCCGGTGGGCGGGCTCGGGGACGAGGCGACGCGCGAGCTCTCGCCGCGGGACCGGCAGGCGGCCGTCCGGGCTGCCGAGGCCGCCGAGGCGCGCAAGGCCGCGGAGGCTGCCGAGACGCGCCGGGCGGCCGGCGGAACGGCCGGTACGGTCGACGAGACCGCCAAGCTGCCGGTGGTGCCGGCCTCGGCGGTGGACGAGACGGCCGTGCTGCCGAGGATCCCGGCGGAGGCCGACCGGACCGAGGTGCTGCCGCGGATCGAGCCGGGCCGTACCGAGGAGCGTGCCGAAGGCCGTACCGGAGGCCGCACCGAGGGCCGGCCGGCGCAGGGGCCGCGGCGCGCGGAGCCGGTGGACAGCACCCGCGAGCTGCCGGTGGTCGACGCCGGGCCGACGGCCGA
This sequence comes from Kitasatospora sp. NPDC054795, assembly GCF_053611565.1. Classification (NCBI taxonomy): domain Bacteria; kingdom Bacillati; phylum Actinomycetota; class Actinomycetes; order Kitasatosporales; family Streptomycetaceae; genus Kitasatospora; species Kitasatospora sp. NPDC054795. The sequence continues at coordinate 11,023 of NZ_JBSHAP010000130.1, read as the reverse complement.
GCGGTCGCAGCCCGGTGCCGAGCGGCCGAGGCCGGAGTGGGCCGAGGAGACGCCGCTGGACGACCTGCCGAGCCTCACCGACACCCTGCTGGGCTCGCACGACGAGTGGTCGCGCTGGGAGCACGGCGGTCAGGGCCAGGGCGCTCCGTACGGCGGCCCGCAGGGCGGCGCGGAGCGGACCGACGGCCGCGGGGACGCACAGGACAAGGGCGACGGCACGGGCGACGGCAAGGGCGACGGCAAGGGCAAGGGCCGTCGCTGGGGCCGCCGGGGCTGACCGGACACGTGTGGGCGGCGCCGTCGGGGCAGGTCCCCGGCGTCGCCGCCGCGTTCCGCAGGGCCGCCTCCTCGCCCCGCCGTGACCCGGACGGAGCAGTGGGTGTCGGAGCGGAGACGTATGCTCGACGGCGGGGAAGAGGCGCCACGAGCGCTGCCGTACTGAGCTTGGGAGCAGCAGTGGCCGTCTGGGACGACCTGGTGGGCCAGGAGCGGGTGGTCGAGCAGCTGACCGCCGCCGCCCGGGCGGCCGGGGCGACGATCGAGGCCGGTCGCGGGACCGCCCCGGTCGAGGGCGCGAACGCCTCCCTCATGACGCACGCGTGGCTGTTCACCGGCCCGCCCGGCGCCGGGCAGGTCACCGCCGCGCGCGCCTTCGCCGCCGCCCTCCAGTGCACCAGCCCCGACCTCGCGCTCGGCGGCACGCCCGGCTGCGGGTTCTGCGACGGCTGCCACACCGTGCTGGCCGGCAGCCACGCCGACGTGAAGTACGTCCGTACCGACGGCCTCTCCATCGGCGTCGGCGACATGCGCGACCTGGTCATGCGCGCCTCCAGCTACCCGACCGGCGGCCGCTGGTCGGTGATCCTGGTGGACGCCGCCCACCGGCTCACCGAGGCCGCCGCGAACGCGCTGCTCAAGGGCGTGGAGGAACCCTCCCCGCGCACCGTCTGGCTGCTGTGCGCCCCCTCCGTCCAGGACGTGCTGCCGACCATCCGCTCACGCTGCCGCCTGCTGGTGCTGCGCACCCCCGCGGCCGAGGCGGTCGCCGACACGCTGGTCCGTCGTGACGGCGTCGACCCGGAGACCGCCCGGCTCGCCGCACTGGCCGGGCAGGGCGACATCGAGCGCTCGCGCCGCCTCGCCGTCGACGAACAGGCCCGCACCCGTCGGACGGAGGTGCTGCGCATCCCGCTGGAGGTGGGAGACATCGGCGGCTGCCTGACCGCCGCCCAGCGCCTGGTCGACACCGCCAAGGCCGACGCCGAGGCGCTCGCCGAGACCCAGGACGCCAAGGAGACGGACGACCTCAAGGCCGCCTACGGCGCCTACGAGGGCGGCAAGGTGCCGCGCGGCATGGCCGGCGCGGTCAAGGAGCTGGAGAAGCGACAGAAGAGCCGGGCCACCCGCACCCGCCGGGAGACCCTCGGCGTCGCCCTGCTCGACCTGCTCGGCTTCTACCGGGACGTGCTCGCCATTCAGCTCGGCTCCACCGGCGCGCTCGCCAACGAGGACCAGCGGCAGGCGCTGAACCGGGTGGCCCAGGCCGGGCCGGCGGAGAGCACGCTGCGGCGGATCGAGGCGGTGCTGGCCTGCCGTCAGGCGCTGGACCGCAACGTCGACCCGCTGCTCGCGGTCGAGGCGATGACGGTGGCGTTGCGCGCGGGCTGAGCGCGGGCTGAGCGTCGATCGGGGATTGCCGATTGCCGATCGGGGATCGGGGGGGGGCGGTCCGGTCCGGGGCCGTCCGCCCGGGCGTCGCTCCGGCGGGCGGCGGCTGTACGCCTCCCGGAGCCGGTGCGCCATCCCACCTTCGAGTGAACGAGCGACACTCGCCGGGCACACCGTCGTGTGACCGTCCACCCGTTGTGCACGCTGGGGGCCGACTGCGCCCGCTGCCGGGGCGGTCGCCTTCCGTGCGCGCCGGGTCCGGTTCGGCGCGACCCCCTCCAGAGGTGGTGCGTCCCGTGGTTCGTTCGCTCCTCGTCATCCCCTTGCTGGCCGCCGCCCTCGGCGGGATCTGGCTGGCCCGTGGCGCCCAACACCGCTGGCGCGACCTGCGCGCCGCCGAGACGTACGAGCTGGCCGGCGACCGCTGGCCGATGCTGATGCGGGCGGCCGGGGCGATGGTCTGCGGAGTGTGCGTCACCGCGCTGACGGTGCTCACCACGCTGGGCGCCTTCGGCGGTCTCGGCCGGGGCACCCAGGAGCCGGACCGGGCGGAGCCGGTCGTGGACGCGGCGGGCTCGGCTCCGGGCACGGACACGGGTGCCGGGACCGGTTCGGGGACGGCGGTCCGGCAGCAGCAGGCGGTGCCGCCCGCGGTCGCCGAGTCGGCCGCGGCCCCCGCCGTGGTCAGCCGCTTCGACAGCGTCGGCCACCCCGGCGGGGGCGAGCTGCTCCAGTCCGCCGTCCTGGGCCCCGACGGCCACCCCCGCAACATCCGGGTCTGGCTTCCGCCGCAGTACGCCAAGGAGCCGAACGCCCGCTTCCCGGTCGTCGTGATGCAGGCCGCCACGCCCCAGAAGACCGCCGACGCCGAGGTCCCGGACGTCTTCGAGGGCATCGGTTCGGCCCTTCAGACCGGCAAGTCCCACCCGTTCATCGTGGTCGCCCCCGAGGCGCCGAACGGCACCGCGCACCCCTGCGAACTGGTCGCCGCCGCCCCGGCCGCCGTCGCCGACGACGCGACGCTGCGCACCACCATCGCGACCTCCTTCCGCACCCTGCCGCCCGGCCCGGCCTCCTGGGGCACCCTCGGCGTCGAGGCCGGCGCGCCCTGCGCGGCCGCCGCCGGGCTCTCCCGGCCCGACCTGTACGGCGCGGCGGCGGCGGTCTCCGGCCGGTACGACGCCACCGCGCTCACCCAGACCGGTGCCGAGGCCCCGGCCGGCAGCGCCGCCAAGCTGCTGCTGGCCGCCGCCAGGGGCGACTCCGCCGGGCTGGACGCGGCCCGCAAGCTCCAGGCCGCACTGAAGGCCGGCCCCGGAGCGGCGGCCAAGGCCGAGGTGCGGATCTCGGACAACGTGCAGGACTTCACCCCCGACCGGGAGCGGCTGCGGCTGGTCCGCCAGGCGGCGCAGTTCCTGGCCGAGGCGCTGGCCAGGGCGTCCTGAGGGCAGGTCCGGCGGGGCTACGCTGCCCGGTACCCCTGGAGCGGGTGCCGGGCAGCGGCGTTTCCTCCGGGGTGCTTCGAGGGTTGTTCCCACTGCGGGTGTTCCTCCGGTGTTCCCCGGTGTTCCCCCGGTGTTCCTTCGGTTCTTCCACGTGCTGGTCGGTTGCGGAGAGGTGGCGGATGAGGGCCTTCGAGCGGGCACAGGTGCGGGCACAGGTGCGGGCGCGGGCATCGGCGCGGGCACGGGTGCTGGCCGCGGCGCTGGTCGTCGTCGGGTTGCTGGCGGGCGGTTGCAGCGCGGATCCGGCCGGGGCACCGGCGGCCCCCTCCCCGGACCCGGCCGCCTCCGGCACGTCCTCGGCCCCGACGGCCGCGAGGGCCGGAGCCACCCCGCTGGAGCCGCTGCCAGCCGCCGTCCCGGCCGCGCTCGCGCCGTACTACGCGCAACGTCCGGTCTGGCAGCCCTGCGACAGCGGGTTCGAGTGCACGACGTTCCGGGTGCCGCTGGACTACGACCACCCGGGGGACGGGGACCTCACCCTCGCGGCCGCCCGGGCCGCGGCGGAACCGGCGGGGCCCGGGAGCGCTTCCTCCGACCCGTCCGCCTCTGCCGCCTCCGCCTCCCAGGGCACGAGGCTCGGCTCCCTCCTGCTCAACCCGGGCGGGCCCGGCGGCTCCGCGATCGAGTACCTGGAGGCCGCCGCCCGGACCTACGACCACGGGGTGCGGGCCCGCTACGACCTGGTCGGCCTCGACCCGCGCGGGGTGGGCCGCAGCAGCCCCGTCAGCTGCCTCAGCGGCGACCGGATGGACGCCTACACCGCCGTCGGCCTGGCGCCCGGCGACCAGGGCGGGGTCGACGCGCTGGTCGCGGCCGACAAGGAGTTCGCCGAGGGCTGCCGGACGCGGGCCGGGGCGGCGCTCGGCCATCTCAGCACCGTCGAGGCCGCCCGCGACATGGACGTGCTGCGCGCCCTGCTCGGCGACGAGAAGCTGAACTTCGTCGGCAAGTCCTACGGCACCTTCCTCGGCGCCACCTACGCCGGGTTGTTCCCGAGCCGGGTCGGGCGGCTGGTGCTGGACGGCGCGATGGACCCGGCGCTCGACTCCGTCACCGGCAACCGCACCCAGGCGGGCGGCTTCGAGACCGCCTGGGCCGCCTTCGCCCAGGACTGCGCCAAGCGCGAGGACTGCCCGCTCGGCCGCACCGAGCAGCAGGTCGGCGACCGGCTCACCGCCCTGCTCGGCGTGGTCCGCACCGCCCCGCTGCCCACCACCGACGCCGGCCGTCGGCTGACCGGGTCCCAGGCGACCACCGGCGTCATCCAGGCCATGTACGCCGACTTCCTCTGGCCCAAGCTGCGCGCCGCGCTCACCGATGCCGAGGCCGGCGACGGCACCGGTCTGCTGAAGCTCTCCGACGACTACTACGGGCGCGAGCCGGACGGCTCGTACCCCAACCTGATGTTCGCCAACACCGCGGTGAACTGCCTCGACCTGCCCGCCCCGTTCCACGGCCCGGAGGACGTCCAGCGGGCGGTACCGGAGTTCGAGCGGGTCTCGCCGCACTTCGGGCGCGACATGGCCTGGATGGCCCTGACCTGCGCCTACTGGCCGGTCCGGGCCACCGGTGCGGCGCACACCGTCCGGGCCGCCGGCGCCGCCCCGATCGTCGTCATCGGCACCACCCGTGACCCGGCCACCCCGTACGCCTGGGCGCAGTCGCTGGCCGGCCAGCTGGAGTCCGGCCGCCTGCTCACCTTCGACGGCGACGGCCACACCGCGTACGGCCGGCACAGCACCTGCGTGGACGGCGCGGTGAACCGCTTCCTGCTGACCGGGGAGGCCCCGGAGCAGGGCAAGCGCTGCGAGCGGTAGGGCGGGCCGGGCGCCGGCCGACCGACAGGTGGTTTTCACTTCAACCGATTACCGGTACGACGTTACGATGAGCGCCCCCTGCCACCCTCCCCTGCACCGGAGCTCATCGTGCTCGGAGTCAACGACCTGGCGACGTACGTCCTCGGCGCCCTCGTCATCATCCTGCTGCCCGGACCCAACTCCCTGTACGTCCTGTCCGTCGCGGCCCGCAAGGGCATCCGCACCGGCTACCGGGCCGCGGCCGGCGTCTTCATCGGCGACCTCACCCTGATCAGCCTCACCTCGCTGGGCGCGGCCTCCCTGCTCAAGGCCAACCCGGCCGTCTTCGCCGTGGTCAAGTTCGGCGGCGCCGCCTACCTCCTCTGGATCGGCTACGGCATGCTCCGCGCCGCCCGCCAACTCTGGCGCGAACGCCGCGCCGCGGCCGACCCCACCACCGAGCAGACCCCCGAAAGCACCGAGAACCCCTTCCGCCGCGCCCTGGTGATCAGCCTCCTCAACCCGAAGGCGATCCTCTTCCTGCTCTCCTTCTTCACCCAATTCGTCGACGCCTCCTACGGACAGCCCGCCCTCTCCTTCGCCCTCCTCGGCGGCATCCTCCAGACCTTCAGCTTCCTCTACCTCTCCCTCCTGATCTTCGCGGGCACCACCCTCGCCACCGCCTTCCGCCGCCGCAAGCGCCTCTCCGCCACCCTCACCAGCGGCGTCGCCGTCCTCTTCGCCGGCTTCGCCGCCAAACTCGCCGTCTCCTCCGCCTGACCCCCGCCCCCGGATACCGGGTAACGGATCACCCGCGAACCTGTGTAGACTGGCCCGCGTTGCCGCCACACACGGCGACGGTGCCGCCTTAGCTCAGCTGGCCAGAGCAACGCACTCGTAATGCGTAGGTCGCGGGTTCGAATCCCGCAGGCGGCTCTGTGAAAGCCCCAGGACTCACTCGCCGTGACCTGGGGCTTTTGCCTTTCCCCGACCTGCGGGCAGGCGCCGACGACGCGCCGCAGGATCGCTTGCGTGAGCGATGAGTGAGTCGGGTGTTGATCCCGCCTCGGTCCTTGCTCATCGGCCCCGGCCTTCCCGGCTTCGCCCCCGGTCCGGACGGCTGCTTCGGCGCGGATCCGCAACGGCGATCATGTGCCGCTCCGCAACGTCGATCATGCGCCGCATCGTGCGCGGAGTCGGCCGCGACGGAGCGGAGAGGCGTGTCCGAGGCCGGCACCTCGGCCTGTTCGCAACTGGTAGGGTGCGGCATCTGATTGGTCGCAAGCCCGGGGGGCCTGGTGCAGATCACTCTTCGTTTGGTGGACGCGCGCTCCGACGAGTTGGGCGCGCTGGAGAAGTGGCTCAAGTCCGAGCGTGATCTGCGCCGTGTGGTCGTCCGGCGCGAACACGCGGCCACCCTCCCCGGTGACATGGGAGTGCTTGCGGACTGTCTGCGCTTTGCCATCGACGCGGGACTGGTCGGGGTGCTGGCACAGTCGGTGATCGACTACTGGCGGTCGAAGGCCGCCTCCCGTCCGGCCGAGGACAGGCCGATGCTGGTCATCGAACGCGTGGATGCTCCTGACGGCACGCGGACCATCACCATCGAGGCGCGTGACCCCGAAACTGCCGAGGCGGTGCTCCGCGAACTGCCGCGCTCCCTCGGCAGTTCATGAACGCCGAGCCGCCTGCTGGAGAGAAGTCACGCGCCGTCCTCATCTCGTCCCGCATCTTCACCGACAGTACGTTCACCGAGCTCGAGGCGGTTGAGCGAACAGTCGAGAAGGTGAGTGAGCAACTGCGTGATCCTGCTGTGTGGGGGCTCAGGCTCGATCGCTGCCAGGAGATCTTGACGCACAAGAGCAACCCCGCCGAAATCCTCTCGGTCGTCCAGGCGGCGTCCCAGGCGGCGGAGGAGTGCTTCGTCCTCTACTTCGCGGGTCACGGTGTCGAAGAAGGCGGGCAACTCCTGTTGCCACTGACGCATTCCCGAGCCGACATGCCGAGCACCATGTTGGCGTTCGCCGACCTGATGAATGCAGTGGGCAGCGGGCCCGCACCGATCAAACTCGTACTTCTCGACTGCTGCCATGCCGGGCTGGCCATGGACGTCCTGCCCTTCGAGCAACACGTTGCCGGTGAGGCACCCGAGGGCTGCTACGTCCTCGCCGCCTGCGAAGCCAACCGAACGGCAAAGTCACCCGAGGACAACGAGTTCACGGCTTTCGGCCAGGCCCTCATCACGTGCCTGGTGGCTGGTGGGCCACCCACTGAGCAGTTCTGGACGCCGCGGCAACTCTTGGCGCATGTCGACAAGTGGCTCACCAGCCGTGGTTACCCGCGACCGGTCACCAATGACTCGCGGGTGGGTGAACTGCCCTGGGTGAGGAATCGGCGGTTCGTGAAGCCGTTCGAGGCGGCCGGCTATCAAGCGTCCGCGCCGGACGGTGACAGTGGGACGCCGGCGCAACCTGAGAAGATCCAGTACCTCGGCCCGGACCCGTTGCCGCTGCCGATCCCTTTCCTGGGGCGTGACGCCTTGCTGGGTGAGGCGCGCCAAATGGTGCGCATGGGGCAGGTCCTTCCCGTGACGGGACGGGCGCAGGTGGGCAAGTCGGCGCTTCTCACCTCGCTTCTCGCCAAGGCCGACCTGCTGCCCGCGGGTTCCCTCCCGCCCGTGGTACTCGAGATCGAGCCCAGTGCGGCGGCTGAGAGCCCGCTGATGGAGGCGATCACCAGAGCGCTGCATCAGATGCTGGACGACAGCGAATTCATGGTTGCGGCCAAGCGTACGACCGATGGCCTTCTCGACCTCGTTCTGCCTCGTCAGGTCAAGGGCAGGAGTCTCATTCTTGTCATCAAGGCGTGTCGCATCGACTTGAATCGCCCGGAACTCCGTGAAGAGCTGGACGAGCTGCTGAGGCAGGAGGTCTTCAAGCGCGCTGCGGTCATCGTGGAGACCACCGAAACCGTTGAGATCGACGGTGGGAACCACCGGCCGAGGCCACTCGTCGTACCTGCGCTGGCCACATCGGACGCTCTCGCGTTGATCGGCGACTGGCTCGCCGGCGAGAATCTCGTGACCGATGTCAACGGCCTGGACCTGGTGGGCTATGACGAGATAGTGCGTCGTCCCGGGGTCATCGAACGCGCCGTCCGCCTGGTCTGTCGAATTCACCGCAAGGACGATTACGACAGTTTCCTCGCGGGATTCGACGCCCGTTCCCGGGCGGCGGTGGAGATTGGGCCTGAAGAGTTCGAAGAAGCTCTGATGGAGGCCGCCGAGCCGACCATCGCCAGCGTACTGGACAGGGCCTGGTCCACCGCGACAGGAATGGACCGCACCAAAGGCCAGGCCCTCCTCACCGTATGGGGAGTCATCGACGAACTGCCACTCCCGGTAGCCGCGCTCCGGGGCATGGGGTTGCCGGACAGTGTGTTGCGGGTGCTTTTCAACGAAGGAATTCTCATCCCTTGGCGTCCCGCCGCCGACTCGGGCCCTCCAGCCGGGGATTCCCCCCGGCTGGAGGTCAGCCCGGTCAGTCGAGAGGCGCTCAGGAACGACCTCCTGCGTACGATCCGCTCCACCGCCGACATGACGGCAGGCGCCGACGGGGAACGCCCGTGCGACGTTGTCGACCGGAACCTGATCGCTGCCGGGCGCCTGCTGGCCAACACGGTGCTGCCGAGCGGGGAGACGGAGGGGGAGTCGGAGGCAGTGCCCCGTGTGATCGAGGCGCTGCGCCGGGCCGTGGGATGGATCGACCGCCATGTCCCGGATGCGCTGCCGGGGTTGCGCGCGCGACTCGGCCTGTACGTCAACGGCGACTCCGCGGACGCGGTCCTTCTGCCGGTGGCGCAGACGATCGGTTCTGTTCCGCTGACGGAGCCGGCGAACACCTCGCCGGAGACGGTCCCGCCGACTGGCACGGAGAGTGAGCGATCGGCTGCCCAGAACGCTGTGACGAACGGTGTGGAACCCGGCAACGGCGCTGTGCGGCGATGGGAGTTGATCGACGAACTGTACGCGGCGGCGGGACGCCTCAACCTGGCCTCCCGGGCGTCGGTGCAGGAGCCGGACGCAGCCGCGACCTTCCTGTCCGCGTTCGAGTACGCCGTATCGCTCTTGGAGGTGTGCGGTGAAGCCGCCCCGTGGCGTGTGCTTCGCTCCGTCGACCAGTGCGGCTTCCACGGGGCGCGCCGCCATCGCGCGCTTGCCCAGGTAGCCCCCGCCCGTGAACGGTTGACGCGACAGCTGGCGGCCCTTCACGAAGGTCCCGCCAACGGCTCGCTGAACCGTCTGCTGTGGTCGACATCCTGGATCCTGAACACGGCTGCGGCCCAGATTTCGGCAGACGTCGGCGCCGATGCCTCTGACAGTCTCGAACTGGCGGAGCAACTGCTCGAGGTCTTTCCTCTGGCGCAGGACTCGCGGGCCCGCCAGACCCGGAACTGGTTCCTCTACAGGTTGGCAGGACTTCGCCGTGCGACGGCGACGACGGCGGACGAGCGGCGGACAGCGGTGCGTTCCGCCTATGAACTCGCGAACGAGAACGCCCGTTTGGCAAGCGTACTCCCGGAGCGTCAGCAGCAGTGGACACACAACCTCCTGGCAAGCGGGTACATGTACGCACAGGAGACAAGGGGGGACGGAGAGCGGCTGGAGCTGGCCCAGGAGACGCTGTCGGCACTTGAGGAGGCGTGGGGTTCCAGGGACGACTGGCCGGTGCCACTGGTGGTCGAGGCGGCCGGATTCCTGCGCAGGGTCCACGAGCGGCACGCGGACCTGGAGTTGCAGTACGCGGGTGCCCGGGAGGTTCTCGCTCTACTGAACGGCCGGGCCGGAAGCCTTGCCGATCGGGAGGGGCCCAGCGCCACCATGCCGGTGGACCACATGGTCGAACTGGCCGAGGCCAACGCGTTCCTGGCCTATGTCTACCGTGAGCGCAACGATCACCCGTCGGCCCGGCACAGCCTCCAACAGGGTGTACGCATGGCCCGGATCGCCGTGCGGTCCTTTCCCGGCGGACGTACCTACATGACGTGGCTCCGGCTGCTCCGCACGAAGCAGGCCTGGTCCGGGGGCGGTCGTGGACGGACGCTGCTTCCGGAGCACGCCAAGGCCGTCGAAGAGGTCCGTCGGTGGCTCGACAGTGGTGAGGAGGTCCGGGCCCGGAATCAGTCGTTGGCCCTGCTGCACTTGTGGTGCCTGGACAGCGACTGGCAGCGGGAAGGGACCCTGGTGGTCGCGGCGCAGGCCGTACCGGTGCACAACACGGGCTGGAACACCGGCCGTTCCTTGCAGCAGGTGCGAGCCGACCAGGTTCACCGTGGGCGCTGGAACACGCTGATGGCGCATGAGCGGGTGTACGGTCCGACCTGGGCGCTGTACGAGGCCCGCATCAGGATCACTCGTGAGTACCAACGCTGGACCGCGATCTACAGCAGGCGCCCGCAGGAGGTCGATCACGGACCGGTTTGGGAACTGCTGGACAGGGCCGGGCAGTTGTTTCCGCGGAACCTGGACGTCATGAGGTCCCGTGCGTCCTACCACCGATACATCTGGGAGTACGGCGAGGCGGCTCGACTCCACGCCGAGGCGGCTCGGCAGGAGCGGGACGGGGACCGTTGGCGTCGTGGTCTGATCGAGGCGGCCGAGTGTCTGCTGAGGCAGGCGATCTATGAAAAGGGGATCTCCTCCGCGGCGCGGGAGTCGGCCTTGTGCGCGGCTTCGGACTACCTGCAGGAGGTCTCCGAACTCCACACACAGGCCCCCCGGGTGTCGCTGCTGTCCGCTCGGATCGCCCTCGAGTTGGGCAGGCCGGTGGACTGGGACCTGGCCGACTCCAAGTTTGCCGAGCTGATCGGTGACGACTACGTCGGCAACGTGGGGCGCTACCTCAATGAACGTCGGGATCGGACGGCCGCGGACATCGACAGCGGCCCCGCGGCGGACTCCATTGAGCCTTCGCCATCTTCGAACGTGCTGGTCGGAGGGGCTGGTGTGACGCTGGGGCGGGGTGCTCGTGCTGGTCGTGGGCAGGAGTCTGTCGT
>NZ_JBSHAP010000129.1:0-25842 GCF_053611565.1 Kitasatospora sp. NPDC054795 | reverse complement strand
GGCCGGGCCGAACCCCCACCCGGCCCGGCCCGGACGACGGCCCGACCGTCCCGACCACCACAGCCGGCCACCACCGCCTCCGGGAGGCCCAGCAATGCCCGTAGTCACCGATCCGTACATGCCCGGCACCCCGTGCTGGGTCGACCTGATGGCGAGCGACCAGCAGGCCGCGCTCGACTTCTACCGCGACCTGTTCGGCTGGCAGGGCGAGGTCGGCCCGGCCGAATTCGGCGGCTACGCCGTGTGCCTGCTCAACGGCCGGCCAGTCGCCGGGATCATGGCGCAGATGGCGCCCGAGGGCCAGCCGGTGCCGCCCGTCGCCTGGACCACCTACCTCGCCTCGGACGACGCCGACGCGGCCAGGACCTCCATCACGGAGGCCGGCGGCACCATCCTGTACGACCCGATGGACGTCGGCACGATCGGGCGGATGCTGGTCGCCGCCGACCCGACCGGCGCGGTGTTCGGGGTCTGGCAGGCGATGGACTTCATCGGCGCGGGCGTGGTCAACGAGCCCGGCGCGCTGGTCTGGAACGAGCTCAACACCGCCGACACCGGGACGGCCGGCAGCTTCTACCAGCCGGCCCTCGGGCTGCGCCCGGCCACCATCCAGGGCATGGACGGCTACTTCTCGCTCAACGTCGGCGAGCGCACGGTGGGCGGCATGCAGGCGATCCCCGGCTACCTGGCGCCCGGCACGCCCTCGCACTGGATGACCTACTTCTCGGTGGACAGCGCCGACTCCACGGTGGACGCCCTGGTCAAGGCCGGCGGCTCGGTGATCCAGCCGGCCTTCGACATGCAGTCCGGCCGGATGGCGGTGGTCCAGGACCCGCAGGGCGCGGTCTTCGCGGTCGTCGAGTCGCCCGAGGCGCAGATGCCCGACTCGCCGTAACCCCGTCCGGTCCCGTCCCGGCCCACTCCGGTGGCCCGGCCCGGCCGGGCCGCCGGAAGCCGCCCTTCCCGCGACGCGCCGCCGGGAAATGGGCGGCTTCCCCCCGTTCCCGGGTAAGACTGCACCCATGCTGGGGCTACCGGACGACATCCGTGCTTTCCTCTTCGACCTCGACGGGGTGCTCACCCAGACCGCGAAGGTGCACGCCGCGGCCTGGAAGGACACCTTCGACGCCTTCCTGCGTGCCGAAGCCGCCCGCACCGGCGGGCAGTTCGTCCCCTTCGACGCCGTCACCGACTACGACACCTACGTGGACGGCCGCCCGCGCCTGGACGGCACCCGAGCGTTCCTGCTCGCCCGGGGCATCGAACTGCCCGAGGGCACCCCGGAGGACCCGCCCAACTCCCGTACCGTGCAAGGGATCAGCCGGGCCAAGAACGACACCGTGCTGCGGCTGATCCGGGAGCGGGGCGTCCAGCCGTACCAGGGCTCGGTGGACTACGTGCACCGGCTGCGCGCGGCCGGGCTGCCCAGCGCCGTGGTCTCCTCCAGCGCCAACTGCCGCGACGTGCTGCGGGCGGCCGGGATCGAGGAGCTGTTCGAGGTGATCGTGGACGGCAACGTCGCCAGGGCCGAGGGCCTGCCCGGCAAGCCCGCCCCCGATACCTACCTGTACGCCGCCCGCGCCCTCGGCGTCGAACCTGCCCGCGCCGCGGTCTTCGAGGACGCGCTCGCGGGGGTCGCCTCCGGCCGGGCCGGCGGCTTCGGCGCGGTGGTCGGGGTGGACCGCACCGGCCAGGCCGCCGAACTGCGCCGAGACGGTGCGACCGTGGTCGTCCAGGACCTCTCCGAGCTCCTGGGGGAGGGGGGAGCGTGAGCGGGCGCAGCGAGCGAATCATCGAGAGGCGCGTGTGGGCGAATGCCCCTGCCGAGCGCGGCGAGGTGGGCGCATGAGTCCCGGGGACAACTTCGCGATCGACCCGTGGCAGATCACCGAACAGGGCCTCGACCTGGCCTCGATGGCCCGCGCCGAGTCCGTATTCGCGCTGTCCAACGGGCACATCGGCCTGCGCGCCAACCTGGACGAGGGCGAGCCGCACGGCCTGCCCGGCACCTACCTCAACGGTGTCTTCGAGCTGCGCCCGCTGCCGTACGGCGAGGGCGGCTACGGCTATCCGGAGTCCAGTCAGAGCGTCATCAACGTGACCAACGGCAAGATCATCCGGCTGCTGGTGGACGACGAGCCCTTCGACCTGCGCTACGGCGAACTCGTCAGCCACAAGCGCTGGTTGGACTTCCGCGAGGGCCTGCTGCACCGCGAGGCCGAGTGGACCTCCCCGGCCGGGCGGACGATCAAGGTGCGTTCCTCCCGGCTGGTCTCGCTCACCCAGCGCGCGATCGCCGCCGTCGAGTACAGCGTCGAGGCGGTGGACGGCCCGGTGCGGATCGTGCTCCAGTCCGAGCTGGTCGCCAACGAGCAGCTGCCCGGCGGCCCCGAGGGCGACCCGCGGGCCGCCGCCGTGATGGAGGCGCCGCTGCAGCCCGAGGCGCACCACGCCAGCGCCACCAAGGCCGTCCTGGTGCACCGCACCCGCTACAGCGGCATCCGGGTCGCGGCCGGGATGGACCACATCATCGAGGGCCCGGAGAAGTCCGACACCGTCGCCGAGTCCGAGGCCGACCACTGCCGGATCAGCGCCACCACCGTGCTCAAGGCCGGCCAGCGGCTGCGGCTGACCAAGTTCATCGCCTACGGCTGGTCCGGCACCCGCTCGCTGCCCGCCGTCCGGGACCAGGTGGAGGCCGCGCTGACCGCCGCCCGCTACACCGGCTGGGACGGTCTGGTCGCCGAACAGGCCGCGTTCCTCAAGGAGTTCTGGGAGACCAGCGACATCGCGATCGAGGGCGACGTCGAGCTCCAGCAGGCCGTCCGGTTCGCCGTCTTCCACGTCCTGCAGGCGGGCGCCCGCAGCGAGGAGCGGGCCATCCCCGCCAAGGGCCTGACCGGGCCCGGCTACGACGGGCACAGCTTCTGGGACACCGAGACCTTCGTCCTGCCGGTGCTCACCTACTGCCTGCCCGCCGCCGTCAACCAGGCCCTGCGCTGGCGGCACACCACCCTGCCGCTGGCCCGCGAGCGGGCCGTCCAACTCGGCCTGTCCGGCGCGGTGTTCCCGTGGCGGACGATCCGCGGCGAGGAGTGCTCCGGGTACTGGCCGGCCGGCACCGCGGCCTTCCACATCGGCGCCGACATCGCCGCCGCCGTCGCCCGCTACGTCCGGGCCACCGGCGACGCCGAGTTCGAGCGCGAGTACGGGCTCGAACTGCTCGTCGAGACCGCCCGGATGTGGCGCTCGCTCGGCCACCACGACGTGTCCGGGAGGTTCCGCATCGAGGGCGTCACCGGCCCCGACGAGTACAGCGCCGTCGCGGACAACAACGTCTTCACCAACCTGATGGCGCAGAGCAACCTGCGGGCCGCCGCCGAGGCCGCCGTCCGCCACCCGCACGAGGCCTCGCTGCTCGGCGTGGACACCGAGGAGACCGCCGCCTGGCGCGACGCGGCCGCCGCGATGTACATCCCGTACGACGAGGACCTCGGCGTCCACCCGCAGGCCGACGGCTTCACCCACCACCAGGTGTGGGACTTCGAGCGGACCCCGCCGGAGAAGTACCCGCTGCTGCTGCACTTCCCGTACTTCGACCTGTACCGCAAGCAGGTGGTCAAGCAGGCCGACCTGGTGCTCGCCATGCAGGTCCGCGGCGACGCCTTCACCGACGAGCAGAAGGCCCGCAACTTCGCCTACTACGAGCGGCTGACCGTCCGGGACTCCTCGCTCTCCGCCTGCACCCAGGCGGTCATCGCCGCCGAGGTCGGCCAGCTCGACCTCGCCTACGACTACACGGCCGAGGCGGCGCTGATGGACCTGCACGACCTCGGCGGCAACACCCGGGACGGCCTGCACATGGCCTCGCTCGCCGGGGCCTGCATCGCCCTGGTGGCCGGCTTCGGCGGGCTGCGCGACCACAGCGAGACGCTCTCGTTCCGGCCGCGGCTGCCGTCCGGGCTGATGCGGCTGAGCTTCTCGCTGCTGGTGCGCGGGCACCTGCTCGGCGTCGAGATCACCCATGAGCGCACGACGTACACGCTGCGCCGCGGCGAGGTCCTCCACCTGCGGCACGACGGCGAGGCGGTGCAGGTCGAGTCCGGTTCACCGGTCACCCTGGCGACCACCGTCCCGCCCGCGCAGGAGCGGGTCGCCCAGCCCCCGGGCCGCGAACCCGGCCGCCGCCAGCCCCAGGCCGGCCTCGCGGCCGGCAAGCTCGGCCAGCAGGACCACCTGGCGGCCGAGTAGCCCGTACCCCGCTCACTCCTTCGGCCCGCCCCGGCTGCGCCCGCCACCTCCCCGGCGGAGGGTGCAGGTGTCCCGTGGCGACCGAAGGAGCACAGCCGTGGTGAGCGTGGCCGAACAGATGGTGGACGTGCTCCGGCAGGCCGGGGTGGAGCGGGTCTACGGCGTCGTCGGAGACAGCCTCAACCCCGTCGTGGACGCGATCCGCCGGGCCGACGGCATCAGCTGGGTGCACGTGCGCAACGAGGAGGCCGGCGCCTTCGCGGCCGCCGCCGAGGCCGAGCTCTCCGGCCGGCTCGCGGTCTGCGCCGGGTCCTGCGGCCCCGGCAACACCCACCTGATCCAGGGCCTGTACGACGCCCAGCGCAGCGGCCTGCCCGTGCTCGCGCTCGCCTCCCACATCCCGTCCGGGCAGATCGGCACCGGCTTCTTCCAGGAGACCCATCCCGAGCGGGTGTTCACCGACTGCAGCAACTGGTGCGAGATGCTCTCCACCCCCGCCCAGCTGCCCCGCCTGCTGCGGGTCGCCGTCCAACACGCGCTGGGCTCGCACGGCGTCTCGGTGCTCGCCTTCCCCGGGGACGTCGCCGCGCTCGCCGCCGCCGCACCCACCGGCACCAGCCACTTCCTCACCGAGGAGGCCGTCGCCGCGCCGCCCTGGTCCCAGGTGCAGGAGCTGGCCCGGCTGCTCAACGCGGCCCGCAAGGTGGTCCTGTTCTGCGGCGCCGGGGTGCGTGCGGCGCACGCCGAGGTGATGGCGGCCGCGCAGGCCCTGAACGCGCCGATCGGCCACTCCCTGCGCGGCAAGGAGTGGATCCAGTTCGACAACCCGTACGACGTCGGCATGAGCGGACTGCTCGGCTACGGCTCCTGCCACGAGGCGCTGCACTCCGCCGACCTGGTGCTGCTGCTCGGCACCGACTTCCCGTACGACTCCTTCCTGCCGCAGGCGCACACCGTCCAGGTCGACCACGACGCCACCCGGCTCGGCCGCCGCACCCCGCTCGACCTGGCCGTCCACGGCGACGTGGCCGCCACCCTGCGGGCCGTGCTGCCGCTGCTGGACGCCACCCGGGACCGCGCCTTCCTGGACGGGATGCTGCGCAAGCACTGCCGGGCGCTGGAGGACGTGGTCGGCGCGTACACCCGGGACATCGAGAAGCACCTGCCGATCCACCCCGAGTACGTCGCCTCGGTGCTGGACGAGGTGGCCGCCGAGGACGCGGTGTTCACCGTGGACACCGGCATGAACAACGTCTGGGCCGCCCGCTACCTCCAGCCCAACGGCCGCCGCCGGGTGATCGGCTCCTTCCTGCACGGCTCGATGGCCAACGCCCTCCCGCACGCGATCGGTGCCCAGCTCGCCTGCCCGGGGCGGCAGGTGGTCGCGATGGCGGGCGACGGCGGGATCGGCATGCTGCTCGGCGAGCTGCTCACAGTGGCCAAGCACCGGCTGCCGGTGAAGACGGTGGTCTTCAACAACGGCGCACTGGGCATGATCAAGCTGGAGATGCTGGTCTCCGGCTACCCGGAGTCCGAGATCGACAACGGGGACGTGGACTACGCCGGGATCGCCCGGGCGATGGGCATCCAGGCCAAGCGGGTCACCGAGCCGGCCCGGGTCCGGGAGGCGCTGGCGGAGGCGCTGGAGCGGCCGGGCCCGGCCCTGGTGGACGTGGTCACCGATCCCAATGCGCTGTCCATCCCGCCGTACATCACCGCCGCCCAGCTGAAGGGCTTCGCCCTGGCGGCGGGCCGGACGGTGCTCTCGGGCGGCGTCGGGCGCATGATCGACCTGGCCCGGAGCAATCTGCGGAACATCCCGCGGCCGTGAGTGCGGGGAGGCGGGCCCCTCCGGGGCTCTTGCCTCTGGGGCAAATTTCTTGCCCCTGCGGCACGCCGGGTGTCCACTGGACACATGACCAGCAGCTCCACCGGTGCCGCCACGACCGGCGAACAGCTCGACGACCAGGAGGTCGCCGGCCTCGCCGCCCGCCTCCGTGAGCACCGGCTCAGCAGTCGCCTCACGCTGGAGGTGGCCGCCGGACGGGTCGGACTCTCCCCAGCCTATCTGTCCCGGCTGGAGACCGGCCGACGGCAGCCCTCGCTGCCCGTCCTGCTCGGCCTCGCCCGCGCGTACGGGACCTCGGTCTCCGGCCTGCTCGGCGAGACCCTCGCCGAGCCGGACCCGATCGTCCGCGGCGGCGCCATCGAGCCCGGCCGGGCCGGCGGCTGGGGCTACCGGCGGGCCGGCGCCCCCGGCCGCGCCATGCAGGCCCTGCGGGTGCACGTCCCGCCGGGCGTGCAGGACTCGGTGGTCCGGGTCCACCCGGGCGAGGAGTGGCTGTACGTCCTGAAGGGCGCGCTCCGGGTCACCCTCGGCGACCGCGTCCACCAGCTCGGGGTGGGCGACTCCGCCCACTACGACTCGCTCACGCCGCACTGCATCGCCGCGGAGTCGGACAGCGGCGTCGAACTGCTCTTCGTCCACACCCTGCTGCAGAGCCCCGGCGGCGAACTCTGCCTCGGCGGCGGCCCCGCCGCCGTTCACTGACCAGCCGTCAGAACACCCCGGAGGAGATCACCATGGCCGATCCCACCACCACCGCCACCCCGGCCGCTGCCGCCGACACCGCCGCGGGTCCGAAGACCATGGACGCCGGCAAGTGGGCCAACAAGCGCGTCTACCACCGCCTGGTGATCTACACCGCCGGCATCCACATCTTCGCCGGCTTCATCATCCTCCTGTTCGAACTGGGCAGCCGCAACAAGTAGTTCGAACCCCTGACCGTCCGCCCGCCCCCACCCCCGAGGGAGGCGGGCGGACCCTCTCCCCGAACCGGCCCCGCGACCGACCTCGCTCAGGCCCCGCGCAGCAACTCGCACAGGGCCCGGACGGCCCCGGCGAAGGCGTGCTCCGGCGGGGTGGCGTAGCCGATGACCAGGGCGGGCGGGGCTTCGGCGGTGGCCGGGGTGACGCGGTGCCGGGTGAGGCCGCCGAGGGAGAGACCGGCCTGCTGGGCACGGGCGACGAGTTCGGCTTCCGGGGTGGAGCCGGGCGGCAGCTGGAGCACGGCGTGCAGGCCGGCCGCGATGCCGGTGACCCGGACGTGCGGGGCGTGTTCGGCGAGCGCCGAGACCAGGTGGTCGCGCCGGCGCCGGTAGTGCAGGCGGCAGCGCCGCACGTGGCGGTCGTAGGTGCCGGAGGTGATCAGTTCCGCCAGCGTCAGCTGGTCCAGCGCCGGGGACATCGTGTCGGCCAGCGACTTGAGCCGGGCGACCGGCTCGACCAGCGCGTCCGGCAGGGCCAGCCAGGCCAGCCGCAGGCCCGGTGCGAGGCTCTTGGCGGCCGTTCCGGCGTACACCACCCGCTCCGGGTCCAGCGCCTGCATGGCGCCGAGCGGTTGCCGGTCGTAGCGGAACTCGCCGTCGTAGTCGTCCTCGACGACGTACCGGTCGTGCTCCCGCGCCCACCGCACCGCCTCCGCCCGCCGGTCGGCGGAGAGCGCCGCGCCGGTGGGGTACTGGTGCGCCGGGGTGAGCAGGACGGCGCCCGCCCGGCTGTCGAGCCGGTCGACCAGGGCGCCGTCCGCGTCCAGCGGCACCGGGGCGGTGGCGAGACCGGCGGCCCGGGCGACCGCGTGCTGCGGCGGCAGCCCGTACTCCTCGACGGCCAGAGCGCGGGCGCCGCGTTCCCGCAGGGCGGCGCAGAGCAGGCCGAGGCCCTGGGTGACGCCGGTGCAGACAAGCAGGTGGTCGGGGTCGGTGCGGACGCCGCGGACCCGGGCCAGGTAGTGGGTGAGCGCCTGCCGCAGTTCGATCCGGCCGAGTGGGCTGCCGTAGTCGAGGGCCTCGTGCGGTGCGGTGGCGAGGGCGCGGCGGGCGGCGGCGAGCCAGGCGGTGCGGGGGAAGAGCGAGAGGTCGGGCCGTCCGGACATCAGGTCGTACCGGGCGGTCGGGCGCCCCTGCGCCGGTCGGGGGGCCGGCCGCCGGCCCTGGGACGGCTCCGGCGCGGCCCGTCGGGCGACGGTGGTTCCGGAGCCCTGCCGGGAGCTGAGCCAGCCTTCCGCGGTGAGCTGGCCGTACGCCTCGACCACGGTGTTGCGGGCGATCCCGAGGTCCTCGCCGAGCGCCCGGGAGGACGGCAGCCGGGTGCCGGGGGCGAGCCGCCCGTCCTGGACGGCCTCGCGCAGCGCGTCCTCCAGGGCGGCCCGCAGGCCGGCGCCGGAGGCCCGCCGCTCGGTGAGGTCCAGGTGCAGGTCGCCGCCGAAGGTGGTCCAGGAGGTGGTCCGGGAGGTGCTCACAACCCCCATTCTCGCGTGGCGGGGGCGGCGGGGTGCCGGGGGCGCCGGGCGGTGCCGGCGGGCTCCTCGACGGTGGTGGGGGCGGTGCGGGTGGTGGTCATGGTGTCCTCCCGGTCGGTTAGCGTCCGTCACTGGACCGACGGATCCCGACGCGAGGATGTGACACGGTGAGCGAGGAAATCCCCCCGGCCGAACCGGCCAAGCCTGCCGAACCCGCCGAACTGGCCGAACTGGCCCGGCGTTTCGAGGCGGAGCGCCCCCAACTGCGGGCGGTGGCCTACCGGATGCTCGGGTCGATCGCCGAGGCCGAGGACGCCGTCCAGGAGGCCTGGCTGAAGCTGGGCCGCAGTGACGCGGGCGGGGTGCGCAACCTCGGGGCCTGGCTCACCACGGTCGTCGGCCGGGTCTGCCTGGACCAGTTGCGCTCCCGCACCTCCCGCCGGGAGGACCCGATGCCCGAGCAGGAGGACCGGGTGCGGCTGCCGGACCCGGTGGTCGGCGGGCCGTCGGCGCTGGACCCGGTGCACGAGGTCCTGGTCGCGGACTCGGTCGGGATCGCGCTGATGGTGGTGCTGGAGACGCTCTCCCCGGCGGAGCGGGTGGCCTTCGTGCTGCACGACATGTTCGAGGTGCCCTTCGACGGGATCGCCGAGGTGCTGGGCCGCACCTCCGCCTCCACCCGACAGCTGGCCAGCCGCGCCCGCCGCCGGGTCCAGGGCGCCACCCCGGCCGCGGACTCCGACAACGCCCGCAAGCGCACGGTGGTGGAGGCCTTCCTGAGCGCCGCCCGGGGCGGCGACTTCGACGCCCTGCTGACCGTGCTCGACCCGGACGTGGTGGCCCGGTCGGACGGCGGCACGCTGGTGCCGAGCGCGCTGCGCCGCGGTGCGGCGGACGTCGCCTCGCAGGCGATCACGTTCGCCCGCTTCGCCGCCGAGGGCCGGATCGTCCTGGTCAACGGCTCGCCCGGGGTGGTGTCCTTCGCCGAGGGCCGTCCGCTGTCGGTCATGTCGTTCACCGTCCACGGGGGCCGCATCACCGCGCTGGACATCCTCACCGATCCCGTCCGCCTGGCCGCCCTGGGCCTCACGGCGTGACCGGTCGGGGCGCCCGGCCGGCTGCCGGGCGGCCCGGGCCGGGGATCAGGCCAGCCCGCCCGCGGCCCGGAGGTTCTGTCCGGTGAGCCAGCGCCCTTCGGGCCCGGCCAGGAAGGCGACGACGTCGGCGATGTCCTCGGGCCGGCCGAGGCGGCGCAGCGGGGTGAGGCCGGCCACGCGGTCGAGGGCCTCGGGCGGGTTGGTGCCGCGCAGCAGGTCGGTGTCGGTGGCGCCGGGCGAGACGGTGTTGACGGTGATCCCGCGCGGACCCAGTTCGACGGCGGCCACGGCGGTGAGCTGCTCGACGGCGCCCTTGCTGGCGGCGTACGCGGCGATGCCGGGGACGGGCCGGACGGTGTTCACCGTCGAGATGTTGACGATCCGTCCGCCGTCGCGCATCCGGCGGGCGGCGTAGCGGACGGTGGTGAAGGCGGTGCGGGTGTTGACCGTGAACAGGGTGTCGAGGTCCGCGTCGGCCAGCTCGGCCAGCGGGGTCGGGGTGAAGGAGCCGGCGGCGTTGTTCACCAGGACGTCCAGTCCGCCGAGCCGCTCCTCGGCCTCGGCCATCAGCCGCTCGGCGGCACCGGCTTCGCCGAGGTCGGCCCGCAGCGCCCAGGCGCGGCCGCCCTCGGCCTCCACGGCACGGACGACCTCGGCGGCGGCCCGTTCGTCGTGGGCGTAGCCGAGGACGACCTGCGCGCCGTCGCGGGCCAGCCGCCGGACGACGGCCCGCCCGATGCCCCGCGAGCCGCCCGTGACGACCGCCGCCTTCCCCGTGAGCGGGGCCGGCCCGCCCTGTTCCTCAACCACGTTTCCTCCACGTCCTGTTCGCCGTCGTTTCCCGGGCCACTGTCGCACGCGCCACGGTGCCGCCGATGGCGAGCCCCGCACCGGTGGCGGGCGCCCGGCTCGGGGCGCGGGCGTGCGACGAGGTGGCGGTGCAGCTGCCCGAGGCCGGGCACCGGCCGATGTCCTCCCGGCCGGCCGAGCTCGCGCAGGCCCGGGCGGGGCGAGGCGGGCCGGGGCGGTCCGGACGGCTCAGAGCGACAGGTAGACCGCGCTGCCGACGCCGGCCAGGAAGCAGTAGAGCGCGAACGGCGTCAGGCTGCGGGTCTCGAAGTACCTGGTGAGGAAGCGCACCGAGACGTAGCCGGCCACGAAGGCGGCGAGGCTGCCCGCGAGGACCGGGCCGAGCACGCCGGAGTTCTCCGGCTTGAACAGCTCCGGCACCTTCAGCACCGAGGCGGCCAGGATGACCGGGGTGGCGAGCAGGAAGGAGAACCGGGCCGCGTCCTCGTGGTGCAGTCCGCGCAGGATGCCGGCGCTCATGGTGACGCCGGAGCGGCTGATGCCGGGGAACAGCGCGAGGATCTGTGCGGCGCCGATCCAGGCGCCCTGCCCGTAGCCGAGCCGGGTCAGCCGGTGGTCGGAGGCGATCGCCGGGTCCGTGCCCGGCTCGTCGTCGGCGGCGGCGGTGATGCGTCCGGCCCGGCGGCGGCCGGTGCCGCCGCGCTTGAGCCGCTCGGCGCCGAGCAGCACGAGGCCGTTGAGGGCGAGGAAGACCGCGGCCGGGACGGGCTTGCCGAGCGCGTTGCGCAGGGCCTTCTCCAGCACCAGGCCGGCCACGCCGACCGGGATGGTGGAGAGGACGAGCAGCCAGGCGAGCCGCTCGTTGCGGGTCTCCACCCGGCGGTGCCGGATCGAGCCGAACAGCCCGTCGGCCACCCGGACCCAGTCCTTGCGGAAGTAGACCACCAGCGCGAGCGCGGTGGCCAGGTGCAGGGCGACCAGGGCGGCGAGGTACGAGGAGCCCTCGGCGGTCATGTCGAGGTCGTGCTGGATCCTTCCGCCGACCAGGGCGGGCAGCAGGATGCTGTGGCCGAGACTGGAGACCGGGAAGAGTTCCGTCACGCCCTGGAGCAGGCCGACGCCTATCGCTTCCGGGTAGGTCAGGGTCGACATCGCGCACCTTCGCTCGGGGGTCGGTGGCCGCCCGGATCCGGGGCCGTCGCGAAGCTACTACGGGCATGTAGACGTTCGCCAACCCCGCCGTCGGAAGTTCACCGACCGTACGGCTGCGCGACACCGGGGCCGAAATGACCGATCAGCGCCGCTGCCACGGAGGCCAGGACGGTGGCGGACGGGACGGTCCGATGCGCGGCGTCGCCGAACAGCACGAGGGCGGTCACCGCGGCCGGTGTGCCCGCCAGCGGCAGGGCGACGGTCAGCGCGGCGAACAGGCGGGGGCGGGGGCGGGGCGCGGGGTCCGGGCGGGTCACGGGCGGTCTCCTTCGGGCTCGACCCGCGCCACGATGCCGCCTCCCGCAGCGTCAGGTGCAAGTCCTTTTCCGCCGCCGCCGACGTGGGGTCGGCTGCCGTCGGCCCTTCCTCAGGTTGCCGCCACCCGCCGCCACCCCGGCCCGTCCGCGGCCACCGGCGCGGCCGCGAAGTCGTAGCGCAGCAGGTCCGGTCCGAGCGCGAGCAGCGAGATCGAGGAGGAGCCCCAGATCCGTCCGTCGCCGAAGTCCCGCCGCTGGACCAGCGCGGCGTCCGCGTCCGGGGCCAGCCCGTCCCCGGCGACGATCGGCAGCCACCCGCCCCAGGCCGCCTCGACCGATCCGTCGGCGGTCGGTCCGGGCCGGGGCACGGCGGTGAAGCGGGACCGGAAGTGGGCGGCCCGCGCGGCCATCAGGGCGCGGATCCGCTCGGAGGCGGTCCGGCCGGCCGCCAGGCCCTCCAGCCCGTCGTTGAGCACCACGCTCAGGCCGGACGGCAGTTCGCGTTCCTCCAGCCGCCCGCCGCCCCAGCTGAACACCCGGGCGCCGTCGGCCCGGGCCAGGACGAGGTGGAACGGGTCGTACGGGGTGAGGTCGAGGTGGCCGATCCCGCCCTCCCGGAGGGCGGTGAGCGGCAGCCGGCCGCGGGTACGCCGGGCGTCGGTGGGGGCCAGCGGGCCGAAGCCGTTCAGCAGGCAGGCGGCGGTGCGCCGGCCGGGGTCGACGGCCAGCCAGGTGCCGCCGGCCGCGAGGTCCAGTCCGCCGAGCAGTTCCGGACGGTCAGGCCAGTGGCGGTCGGGCGGCAGCCAGGCGCGGCCCAGGTACTCGTCCCGGACGGACAGCAGCAGCACCGGGACGGCCGCTCCGGGCTCGATGCTGACGAACGCCGTGCACACGACCGTGCCCCCTGACCTCGACCTTCGGCGACCTCCTGCCGACGATCCCCTGCCAGCGATCCTCGCACGGTCGTTCGTACGCCGGAAGTGGCCGGGACGTGCCCCGGAAGTGGCCCAAGGAACAGGTGGCCGAACGCACCAGGACGCCAGGCCACCGCGCTCCTAGGCTGGCGGCCATGACGACGAACGAGACGACGGCCGTGACGACCGGCACGCACGGGGCCCCGGTGCCCGCCCCCGAGCAGCGCCTGCTGATGCACAAGCTCGCCCCCGCCTACTACCAGGCGATGATCGCCGTGGACCGGGCCTCCCGGGAGGGCCTCGACCCGGTGATCGCCGAGCTGGTCAAGGTGCACGCGTCGATGATCAACGGCTGCGCCTTCTGCATCGACATGCACTCCGCCGACGCTCGCAAGCACGGCGAGCAGGACCACCGCCTGGTCTCGCTCCCGGCCTGGCGCGAGACCCCGTGGTTCACCGCCCGCGAGCGCGCCGCCCTGGCCCTCACCGAGTCGGTCACCCTGCTGACCCGGGGCCACGTGCCGGACGCCGTGTACGCGGAGGCCGCCGAGCGGTTCGACGAGACCGAGCTGGCCCAGCTGATCGCGCTGATCGCCACCATCAACGCCTGGAACCGGATCGGCGTGTCCACCCGCATGAGCCCGGCCGCCAGGTGAGCGCCGCGGACCCCGCCGTCCGGCGGGAGAGGGCCCGGCTGCTGCGCGAGCTGCACCGCCCGGGCGAGCCGCTGGTGCTGGCGAACGCCTGGGACGTGCCGAGCGCCCGGCTGGTGGCCGCCGCCGGGGCGCGGGCGGTGGCGACGGCCAGCGCGAGCGTGTCCTGGTCGCTCGGCAGCGCGGACGGCGGCGGCGCCGACCCCGAGCAGGTGCTGGCCCGGACCGCCCAGGTGGTCCGCGCGGTCGACCTGCCGGTCACCGCGGACCTGGAGGGCGGCTACGCGGACACCGCCGCAGGCGTCGGCGGGACGGTCGCCGCGCTGATCGCCACCGGCGCCGTCGGGGTGAACCTGGAGGACGAGGGCCGTCCCCCGGAGGAGGCCGCCGAGCGGATCGCGGCCGCCCGGGCCGCGGCGGACGCGGCCGGCGTGCCGCTCTTCGTCAACGCCCGCACCGATGTCTTCCTGCACGGGATCGGCGCCCCGGAGGGCCGGTTGGACGACGCGGTGCACCGGCTGCGGGCGTACGTCGCGGCGGGCGCGGACGGGGTGTTCGTCCCCGGGGTGGCCGACCCGGAGACCATCGCCGCCCTGGTCGCGGCCGTCCCGGCGCCGCTGAACGTGCTGGCCGGTCCCGGCTCCCCGGCGGTCGCCGAACTCGCGAAGCTCGGCGTGGCCCGGATCAGCCTGGGCCCGGGCCTGGCCGAGGTGGCGTACCGGGCGGTCCACCGGGCCGCCCGGGAGGTGTACGGGAGCGGCACGTTCGGCGCGTTCGCCGAAGGGCTGAGCTACCCGGAGCTCAACCGGCTGTCCGCGGGCTGAGCCCCGCGGCCCGGATGCCGCGCGTCGGGTGCCGCGCGTCGAGTGCCGTGGGCGGCCGACCGTTCGGGGGTCGGCCGGCCGCCCACGGGCCGGTCGCCGGGCGGGTGCGCCACCGGGCCGTCCGGTCACCCGACCACCCGGCCACCGACCGCCCGGTCACCTGATCGGCGGATCGATCAGTTGAGGACGTGCCCGCTGAGCCCCGGGTGGTCCAGCTGGTTGGTCCCGATCGCCTCGATCTCGTTGGCCGGCTTGCCGACCAGCGGAAGCGTGCCCACGGTCCTCAGCGCGAGGTCGGCGGGAGAGACTTCGAGCCCGTCGGTGAGCCCGCCGGTGACGTCCGGCGAGGAGGCGGTCTGGGCGGTGGCGGAGGCCGCCGGGGCGGCGAGGGCGAGGCCCGCCATGGTGAGGGCGGCCAGGGTGGCGAGTTTCTTCATGCCCTGGCGAACGACCCGGACCGCCCTCAGGTAACCGGCCGGCTCAGACCGTCACCCACAGGGTGCGCACGCTGTTGCTGACGAACGAGGCGATCGGCTCGTTCGTCCGCCCCTGCGCCGGGGCCAGCCCGGGGAAGCGGGCGAACAGGTGCCGCAGCGCCGTCTCGGCCTCCAGCCGGGCGAGCCCGGAGCCGAGGCAGAAGTGCGGGCCGTGGCCGAGCGACAGGTGCTTGGCGGGCTGCCGGGTGAGGTCGAAGCGGTCCGCGTCCGGGTGATGCCCGGAGTCCCGCCCGGCCGCCGCGTACGAGGCCAGCAGCGCCTCGCCGCGCCGGATCACCACGTCGCCGACCGCGATGTCCTCGGCCGCGTAGCGCAGCGGGAACTGCCCGACCGGGGAGTCGAAGCGCAGGGTCTCCTCGACCACCGCCGACCACGGCTGTTCCCCGTCCAGGACGAGCCGCAGCTGGTCCGGGTGCGCGAGCAGGGCGCGGACGGCGTTGGTGATCAGGTTGAGCGTGGTCTCGTGCCCGGCGACCAGCATCAGCAGCAGGGTGCCGACCAGCTCGGCCTCGCTGAGCCGCTGCCGGTCGAGGGGGTGGCCGGCCTCGCGGACGGCGATCAGGTCGCTGGTCAGGTCGTTGCCGGGCTCGGCCCGCTTGGCCGCCACCACCGAGGCCAGCAGCGCGTTCAGGCCCCGCTGCGCGGCCAGGGCCGCCGCCGGGGTGGCCGAGCTGGAGACCATGGTGTCGGAGAGCTCGTGCAGTTCGTCCTGCTGCTCCAGCGCGAGGCCGAGCAGTTCGCCGATCACCTGCATCGGCAGCGGGTAGGCGAAGTGCCGCCGCAGGTCGAACGGGCCCTCCAGCTTCGCGACCTCGTCGAGCAGCGCGATCGTCCGGGCCTCGACGGCGGGGGCCAGGTCGGCGATCCGGCGCGGGGTGAAGGCCTGCGAGACCAGCCCGCGCAGCCGCCGGTGGTCCTCGCCGTCGGCGGTGACCATGCCGGGGACGGCGATGAAGTTGAGCAGCGGCCAGCCCTCCGGCAGCAGTCCCTCCCGGAAGGTGTTCCAGAGCCGGGCGTCCTTGCCGACCCGGGGGTCGGCCAGCAGCGACTGGAGGGTGTCGTGGTGGGTTACCGCCCAGACCACCACCCCGCCAGGGAGCTCCACCAGGACCGCGGGGCCGGCCGCGCGGAGTCGGGCGTTCTCGCCGTGCTGGTCGCGGCCGAAGGGGTCGAGTCTGATGGGCTCGGCGCGGGTTCCGGCGTCGGTGGTGGTGTCCATGCGGGCCTCTCGGGGGCTGGCGGGCGGGGCGGGGTGAAGGCGCTGTAGAGCACCGGGAGGGCGGTCAGGGCCCGGGACCACGGGGACGGGCGCCAGGTCAGCTCTCCTGCGGGTACGGCCAGTTGGAGGTCGGGGAGGCGGTGCAGCAGGGTCTCGACGGCGGTCTCGACGATGATCCTGGCCGGGTGCTGGGCCGGGCAGACGTGCCGGCCCGCGCCCCACGCCAGGTGCGCCCGGTTGCCGCCGAGCGAGCCCTGGGCGGCGGCGGACACGCCCTGCGCGGCCGGGTCGGCGTTGGCCGCGGCCAGGCCGAGGACGAGCATGTCGCCGGCGCTGATGTACTGGCCGCCGAGCACGGTGTCGCCGGTGGCCCAGCGGCCGGGAAAGTTCTGCGTCGGCGGGTCGCGCCAGAGCACCTCCTCCAGCGCGTCGGAGACGGTCAGCCGCCCGCCGGTGAGGGTGGCCCGGAAGCGCCGGTCGGTGAGCAGCAGCCGCAGGGTGTTCCCGGTCCAGTTGATCGAGGTCTCGTTGCCCGCGACCATCAGCACCACCAGGTGGTGCACCGCCTCCTCGTCGGTCAGCCCGGCGGGGTGGGCGAGCAGCCAGGAGGTGAGGTCGGCGCTGGGCGCGGCCCGGCGGCGCCGGACCAGGTCGATCAGGATCGCCTGGAACTCGGCGCCGGCCCGCTGCGACTCCGCGCTGCTGTCCACGAAGTGGCTGATCAGCTCGACCAGTCGGGGCCCGGCCTCGGCCGGCAGGCCGAGCAGCTGGGTGAAGACCAGCAGCGGCAGCCGCCGCGCGTACTGGGCGATCAGGTCGGCGGTGCCGTCCGGTCCCCAGCTGTCGATCAGGCCGTTGGCGGCGGCCTCGGTGGTCCCGCGCAGCTGGTGGTGGTCGATCTGGGCGAGGGTGTCCGAGACGGCGGAGCGCAGCCGCTGGTGCTCGGCGCCGTCCAGGTTGAGCAGCGTCGGGCGCCAGGAGGTCATCGTCAGCAGCCGGGAGTCGGTGGGCAGCCGGCCCTCGGCGGGCACCCGCCAGCGGCGCGAGTCCTTGGAGAACAGCGCCTCGTTGCGGGTGAGTTCGAGCAGCTCGGCGTAGCCGAGGACGAGCCAGGCCTCGACCCCGGGCTCCAGCTCGATGGGGGCGACCGGCCCGTAGCGCTCGCGCAGCCGGGCGTACAGGCCGTGCGGGTCCTCGGCGACGGCCGGGCCGTACAGCGGGGTCAGCGGGACGCCCACGGGCAGTCCGCCGGGCAGGCCGGTGCCGTGGGCGACGGGGCACCCGGCGGCGCCGGGGGGTTCGGGGGTGGTCATCCCTGGAGCTCCAGGATCGAGCTGCGGTGCAGGTGGTCGACGAAGTCGATCAGCAGGTCGTAGGACTGCCGGCGGTCGCGCGCGTCGCAGTGCAGGATCGGCACCTCCGGCAGCAGGTCCAGCGCCGAGCGCAGCTCCTCCTCCGGGTAACCCGGGGTGTCCGGGAAGGTGTTGACCGCGACCGCGAACGGGATGCGCTGCTCCTCCAGCCGGCCGAGCACGTCGAAGCTCTCGTCCGGGCGGCGCAGGTCGACCATGGCGATGGCGCCGAGCGCGCCGCGCGACAGGTCGTCCCAGAGCGGCCAGAACCGCTGCTGCCCGGGCGTGCCGAACAGGTACAGCGCGAGCCGTGAGTTGAGCGTGATCCGGCCGAAGTCCAGCGCCACCGTGGTGGTGGTCTTGCCGGGGCGCCCGGTGAGGTCGTCGATGCCCGCGCTGGCGGCGGTCATGGTCTCCTCGGTGCGCAGCGGGGTGATCTCGCTCAGCGAGCCGACCAGGGTGGTCTTGCCCACCCCGAACGGACCGGTGACCAGGATCTTGACCGCGCCCTGCACCGAGGAGGGCAGGTACTGCGGTCCGTCGGCGGCACCGGACGCGTCGGTCGAGTCCGGGGCGTCGGGGACGGCTTCAGCGGAGTTGGCGGAGGCCAACGAGCACCTCCTCCAGGAGGGTTGCGGGCAGGCGTTCGGCCTGCGGGACGGGCGGGAGCACCTGCACGGCGCCGAGGTCCCACAGGTCTCCGACCAGCACCTTGACGACGCCGAGCGGCAGCCCCAGGTGGGCCGCCACCTCGGCGATGGACAGCAGGCTGTGGCAGAGGTCGAGGATGCGCCGGTGCTCGCGGTTCAGCAGCGGGTGCTCGGGCAGGTCCGGCGGGTCGGGTAACGCGCTGACCAGGCTCTCCAGGGCCAGCTCGGCCCGGGTGGAGCGGCTGCGCCCACCGGTGATGACGTACGGCCGGACCGGGCCGCTCACCGGTGGCCCCCCGACGCGTGGTCGACGCGCGGCGGGCTGGTGAGGTGGGTGCCGATCCGTTCGACCAGGACCTGCATCTGGTACGCGACCAGGCCGGCGTCGACCGCCTCGCTGGTCACCACGGCCAGGTGCGCGCCGGCCCCGGCGGCGACGACGAAGAGGTAGCCGCCGCCGTACTCGATGATGATCTGGCGGGTGGCGCTGCCCGGCCCGCCGAAGCCCGTCGCGACGCCGCGGGCCAGCGACTGCAGTCCGGAGCAGGCGGCGGCGAGCCGTTCGGCGTCGTCGCGGGCGATGCCGGCGCTGCGGCCGATCTCCAGGCCGTCGTTGGAGACGACGACGGCGTGCTGGACCTGCGGGACGGCGATGATGTCGGCGAGCAGCCAGCCGAGATCAGGGGTGGTGGTCATGGAACTCTCCGGAGCGCTGGGGAAGTCGGGGGGAAGCGGGAAGGGAAGGGTCGGACTGGGCCTGGGCCCGGGCGGCGGTACGGCCGCTGGCGGTCCCGGCCTGGAACATCGCCATGAACGCCTGCGCGTCCCGGGCCGAGCGGTAGGGCGGCGCGGGCTGCGGTGGGGGAGCGGCGTGCTGGGCGGGGCGGCCCGTGCGGCCGCGCCGGTGGCTCCGGCGGGGCAGCGGGGGCGGGGTGTCGCCGGTGGCGGCGTGCCGGCCGGACGGCGGGGTCTCCAGCAGGGGGTGACCGACGGGGGAGGCCGGTCGGGGGCCGGGGTTGAACGCCCGGTCGTCCGGCCCGAGGCCGGGGACGGTGGGCGGCAGCGGCTCGGTGAGCAGCGCGTTGGGCAGCAGCAGGACCACGCGCACGCCGCCGTACGGCGAGGGCGCCGAGCTGAGCGTGACCCGGAAGCCGTACTGCTCGGCGAGCCGGCCGACCGCGGCCAGGCCCAGTTGCGGGACCTCGCCCAGCCGGGAGACCTCCAGGGTGCTGCCGCCGGCCAGCGCGGCCGCGGCCTTGACGACGGCCTGTTCCGGCATGCCGACGCCGCCGTCGTCGATCTCGATGACGGCGCCGTTGTGCACCGGCATCAGGGTGACGAACACCTGGGTGCTGGGCGGGGAGTAGCGGGTGGCGTTGTCCAGCAGTTCGGCGATCGCGTGGATCAGCGCCTCGGCGGCGGCGCCGACCACCGCGGTCTCGGTCCGGCTGCGCACCACCACGCGCTGGAACGGCAGGATGCGCGACTGGGCGCCGCGGACGACGTCCTCCAGGGGGACCGGTTCCGGCCAGTGCCGTCCGGCCCGCGCGCCGCACAGCACGGCCAGGGTCTGGGCCAGCCGGGCCTGTTGGGCGGCGGCGTGGTCGGCCTTGAGCAGGCCCTCCAGCAGGGCCGGGTCGTCGTGGGTGCGCTCCATCTCGTCCAGCAGCGCCTGCTGGTCGTGGGCCATCACCAGGATCCGGCGGGCGACGCTGAGGAAGGCCCGCTGGGTGGAGGCGGTGTGCTCCTGCTCCTGCTGGACGGCGGCGAGGTCCTCGCCGCGGCGGGAGAGTTCGGCGGCCAGTTGCTCCTGGAGGGCGGCGAGTTCGCCGTGCAGCCGGTCGGCGCGGCGGCGCTGGGTGACGGACACGGCGCGGTACCGCGCGGCGGCCACGAGGGCGAGGACGGCGAGTACGCCGGTTGCCGTTACGGACCACTGAGTCATCGTCACGCCGCGAATTCTAGGGTGATGATCCTACGAAGGTGTGAGCGGATCTCGCCAAGTGACCGGATCTCGTCAATATCGAGTCAATTCGGCGCCAATCGGCACTCGTTCGACCCCGATCCCTGCGCCTGACGAGCCGGGGGAGCAGCCCGACCGGCACCGGTGGGAACGCCGGAATCGAGCCCGACGGCCGGATCGCGTTCCGCGATGTGTGGGGCCCGTGTGCACGGTGTTACGGAAGGGGCGTCGTCCGGTGCAGGAGCAGCAGCGCCACGTCGTCCGGCCGGGACCGCCGCTCGGTCACGTTCAGGGTGAGCAGATCGGCCAGCCGCTCCAGCGCCGGTGCCGGGCCGATCCGCCCCGGACCCGTCTGCCGCGCCCACAGTTCGAGCCCGCCGAGCATCCGCTGCACCGACTCGTCGTAGTCCTCCTCGCGGTCCTCGACCAGCCCGTCGGTGTACGCCAGCAGCGTTTCCCCGACCGCCAGCCGCTCCACCGCCAGTGGGTACGGCTGCTCCGGGTCCACCCCCAGCGGCGGCCCGCCCAGCAGCTCCAGCTCGACGGCCGCGGCGTCGGCGGTGATCCGCACCGGCGCCGGGTGCCCGGCCCGGGCGGCGGTCAGCGCGCCGTCGGCCGGATCCAGGGTCAGGTAGAGGCAGGTCGCGAACAGCTCGGTGTCCAGCTCGGCCAGCAGCCGGCTGGTGCGGGTCAGGGTGGCGGCCGGGTCGTGCCCGTCCGTCGCGTACGCCCGCAGCCCGCTGCGCAGTTGGCCCATCACCGCGGTGGCCTCGGCGTTGTGGCCCTGGACGTCGCCGATCACCAGCCCGATCCGGCCCTCCGGCAGACGCAGCAGGTCGTACCAGTCGCCACCGATCTGCATGCCCTCGGTGCTCGGCAGGTAGCGGGCGGCACTGGCGATCCCGGACAGCCGGGGCAGGGTGCGCGGGAGCATCGCCCGCTGCAGCTCGGAGGCCCGGTGGTGGTGGGTGTCGTACAGCCGGGCCCGCTCCAGGGACTGCGCCAGGATGCCGGCGAAGGCCGAGTACAGGGTCCGGTCCTCGCGGCTGAACACCCGCTCGGCGGCGAAGGTGATCAGGCAGGAGCCCACCTGCTGCCCGGAGGCGACCAGCGGCAGCACCGCCCAGGCGGCCGGGGCGAGCGGATCGCGCCGGGAACGGGCCGCCGAGGGTTCGCTGAACAGCGGGGCGGAGCGGGCCAGCGACCGCTGCATCACGCCCTCGGACAGGTCCGCCAGCCGGGTGAGTTCGGTGCGGCGCGGGCCCCCGTACACGGTGTGCGAGACGGGCAGCAGCCGGCCCGCGTCCACCAGGTCCAGGACGATGCCGGCGGCGCCGAGCGCCGGACGGGCGACGTCGGTGACGGCCGTGGTGACGTCCCGGACGGTCACCGCCCGGGACAGTGCCCGGGTGAGCGTCAGCAGCAGTGCCGTCCGGGCGGCGGCCGGGGAGTTCCGCTCCTCGGCCGGCGGCTGCTCCCGGTACCCGGCCTCGGCCAGCAGCCCGGCGATCCGCACCGGCCGCCCGTGCACGTCCAGCATCACCTCGCCGGACTCCTCGACCCGGGCGGGCCGGCCGCCGGGCCGCAGCACCCGGTAGCCGATCCGGTAGCGGCCGCCGGTGGCCAGCGCCTCGGCGAGCGCGGCCTGCACGTCCGGAAGGTCCTCCGGGTGGACCAGCCGGTCCAGCTCGGGGGCGGCGCCGTCCGGGGCGGCCGGGCGGCCGGCCACCCGGAACGCCTCGGCGTCCCAGTAGCTCTCGCCGGTGACCAGGTCGCGCTCGAAGGCGCCGTGCC
Organism: Kitasatospora sp. NPDC054795; assembly: GCF_053611565.1. NCBI lineage: Bacteria > Bacillati > Actinomycetota > Actinomycetes > Kitasatosporales > Streptomycetaceae > Kitasatospora > Kitasatospora sp. NPDC054795. The sequence continues at coordinate 4,048 of NZ_JBSHAP010000129.1, read as the reverse complement.
CGGCGGCCCGCACCGCCAGCGAAAGCAGCGGGTGGGCCGGCCCGGCCGGGCGGCCGTCCGCCGCCCGCGGACCCTCGGGCAACCGGACGCCGTAGGGTGCGCGGGTGCCGTGCGGCAGATGGGCGTCGGCGTGGTCCAGCAGGTGCGAGACCCGGTGGGCGCAGGCCTCGGCGACGGTCTCCAGGACGTCCAGGTCGCGGCGCGGGACGGTGCCCCGGTGGGCCAGCGCGAGGGCGAGCACCCCGATCGGCCGCTCGTCCACGACCATCGGCAGGGCGATCACGGCCACCATCCCGGTGCCCAGTCCGGCGTTCGCGTTCGGATAGTCGACGCTGGTGTGCTCGGGGCTGAGCAGGTACGGGCGCCGCAGCCGCAGGGCCATCGCGGCGGGCAGCTCCCCGGCCGGATCGACCACGCCGTAGCGCTCGTGCGCCCAGTCCGGCAGCCCGTGCGAGGCGGTCAGCCGGAGCATCCCGGCGGAGTCCAGCAGGTACAGCGCGGACCCCTCGCCAGTGATCCAGCTCGGGCCCTCGGCCAGTACGGTGCCGAGCAGCTCGGCGGCGCTGGTGCAGCCGAGCAGCAGGCGCACGCAGCGCATCGCACTGCGCGCGGTCGGACTGTCGGCGGGCTCCAGGGGCACTGACCCTTAATACCCCATTTCCCCAAGCGGTGAATGGTTCCCCAAGAGGTGAACGGGGACCGGGCCGTCGCACCGGCACCGGCACCGGCACCGGCGCTGGAGAGGTGGCCGTCCGTGCCGGCGGCTGTCCGCGCGGGCGGTGCCGCCCTCCGGTCCGTGCGGGCCGGCCGCCTACGCGGGCCAGGCGCGGAGGCCGGTGGTGAGGGTGGCGATGAGGCGGTCGTGCGTGGTGGCGAGGTCCTCGGCCAGCCGGAAGCCGCCGGCGGTGGTGAGGGAGGCGAAACCGTGGGCGAGGGAGCGGACGGTGCGGGCGGCGTGGATCGCCTCGGAACCTTCGAGGCCGTACTCCCGCAGGACGGCGATGATCACGCCGACGAGCCGGGCGCCCGCGCGGGCCAGCTCGTCGTCGGGCTGCGGGGCCTGGGGGAGGGCGTTGTAGCGGTGCGGGTGCGCGGTGGCGTACGCGTGGTAGGCGCGCAGTACGGCGGCGACGGCGTCGTCCCCGCTGCGCCCGACGGCCGCCTCGGCCAGCCGGTCGGCCAGGTCCCCGGTGACCCGTACGGCGATCAGCAACCGCAGTTCGGCGAGGCCGCCGCTGACGTGCTTGTACAGCGAGGGAGTGGCGACCCCCGCCCGGGCGGCGACGGAGGCCAGCGTGAGGGCCTCGGAGCCCTGCTCGTCGATGAGGGCGAGGGCGTGGTCGACGACCTGGTCGGGGGTCAGTCCTACGCGGGGCATGGGTTCGGGCTCTCCGTACGGATGACGTCGGGTGGATCGGGCGGGTTCGGGCAGGAGCGGGCGGTGGGGACGGGCGGGGCTCAGCCGAGCTCGGCGAGGAACGGCAGCAGGGCGTCGGCGGTGGCCGTCGGGTTGTCGGCCATCGGGTAGTGCCCGGACCCCTCGATCATCACCTTGCGCGCGCCGAGCGCGGCGGCCTGCCGGTCGGCGACGAGCTCCGGCTTCGGGAAGTCGGGGTCCTTGCTGCCCATGACCACCAGCGCCGGGCACCGCACCGCGGCCGTCCAGCCGACCGGCGCCGAGTCGCCGTGGACGTACCCGCGGGTGGCGGTCTTCCGCCCCGGGGTGCGCAGCGCGGCGACCAGTCCGTCCACGTACGCGTCGAAGTCGGCGGGCTTGGCACCCGGGAAGGCCATCCGGCGCAGGTAGAAGCCCCAGGAGGCCGGCCAGTGGACGAGGGCGGCGCCCATCAGGCCCATGACGCCGCGCATCAGGGCGCCCGGCGGCGGGTTCTCGACGAAGGCGTTGAGCAGGACGATCCCGGCGACCCGCTCGGGCGCGTCCCCGGCGGCCCTGACGACGGTCGCCCCGGTGTAGGAGTTCCCGGCGAGGACGGCGCGCTCGATGCCGAGGTGGTCGAGCAGGGCGAGGACGTCGCCGGCGATGGCGGCCGGGCCGTAGTCGTCCCACTCGACGGAGGACTCGCCGAAGCCCCGCAGGTCCACGGTGACGACGCGGTGGCCGGCGGCGACGAGCAGCGGGCGCAGGTGCCGGTAGGCGGCCCGGCTGTCGAGCATGCCCGGGAGCAGGACGACGGGGGTGCCGTCGCCCTGCCGGGTGTCGTCGAAGGCGATCCGGCCGCCGGGAACGGTCAGGTACTGGGTGCTCGGGGTGATGGTGCCGTTCATGGGGGTCCTCCTCGGGCCGCCGGTGCGGGGCATCGGCGTGCGGGCCGATAGCCATAAAGCTAAGGCTAATAGCCTTAGCCGTCAAGCGAATGGCCGGGTGAGGGATGGAACGGAAGGAGCGGATGGAGCGGAAGGGGTGATCAGACTCCCTCCACCTTGAACGGGTCGTGCTCGCTGAGCAGCTTCTCCAGCCTGGCCTGGTCCACCCGGGTGACCATCTCGTTGGACTCCTGCCGGTCCCGGATCACCTTCGCCAGCGTGAACGCCGAGGTGACGGTGTAGAGGAGGCCGATCCCGAGGAAGGCCCTGGTCCATCCGCCGACCGGCAGGTAGGCGATCCCGAGGGCGAGGGCGACGCCCGACAGGGCGAAGGAGAGGACGGCCTGGATGTGGTACGCGGCCGTGGTGCGGGTCTGCATCGATGTGCTCATGGCGCCAGGATGTGGCCGCCCGGACGGGGCGCACATGAGTAGGAGTACTCAGATGGGGCCGTGCGCGAGGGGGGTGTTCGCCGGTGTCGTTCGTTGACGTCCGATCACTTTGCCCTAGGCTGCTCCGAACGGATGGCTTGGAATCAGAGCCTCCTAGGATTAACGTTTGATAACGCAGCGCGGTTGTCAACGCCGTACCCAGACGGCACCGTGCGCCGTCGCCTAATCCCGCCGACCCGCCTCCGGGCAGGTCAGGGAGCCGGGGAACCACGTTCCTTGGGGTGAATCGGCGGGGCTCCGGCCCAGCCGTAGGAGACCTTCCTGCTCCGAACCCGTCAGCTAACCCGGTAGGCGCGAAGGAAGGAAAGGAGCGCGCCTCCGTGGCGTCGACGCACACCCCGGCACACCCGGCCGGCTTCGCAGCCGGTACCCAGCTCCTCGACCACCCCGGCACGGACGGCCCCGAGGCCTTCGGCCCGGAGGACTTCCCCGCGGAGGTCGAGACCAACCGCCACCGGATGCCGCGTCAGACCCGCGGAGCCTCCCCACTGCTCGGCGTCACCGCCGTCGCCGCCACCCTGGGCGCCACCGGCTTCGCCTCGGCGACCCCGGCCGCCGCCCCCGCCGTCGAGGCCCCGGACGAGACCCCGGTCGCCCTCTCCGCCGACCCCGGCCTCGCGCTCGCCGCCCGCATCCAGCACCAGGCCGACAGCCAGCGCACCGCCGCCGAGGAGACCGCCCGGCTCCAGGCCGCGCAGGAGGCCGAGGCCAAGGCCGTCGCCAAGGAGGCCGAGGCCAAGCGCGCCGCCGAGGAGGCCGAGCGGGTCAAGGCCGCCGCCCTCACCCTCCCGGTGAAGGACTACCGGCTCTCCGCCCACTACGGCCAGAGCGCCCGCTACTGGGCCAACCTGCACACCGGCCTGGACTTCGCCGCCGACACCGGCACCCCGGTCTACGCGCTCGGCCAGGGCACCATCACCTCGGCCGGCTGGGCCGGCTCGTACGGCTACCGGATCGTCGAGACCCTGCCCGACGGCACCGAGATCTGGTACTGCCACCTCTCCTCGATCACCAAGGGCTCCGGCAAGGTCGCCCCCGGCCAGCAGATCGGCAAGGTCGGCGCGACCGGCAACGTCACCGGGCCGCACCTGCACATGGAGGTCCGCCCCGGCGGCGGTGCCCCGGTCGACCCGGAGCCCTGGCTCCAGCAGCGCGGCCTCAACCCCTGACCCGCGCGAGAAACCCGGCGCACCCGCGAGAGGCCCGCACACCCGCGCGAGAAACCCGACGCGCACGCACGGAGGCCCCGGCCCGGAGCCGCAGCTCCGGGC
>NZ_JBSHAP010000128.1:0-25967 GCF_053611565.1 Kitasatospora sp. NPDC054795 | reverse complement strand
CTCCGTGGGGGAGCACCCGGCCGATCGCCGTGCGCGTGCGGTGGGGTGGGGGCGTCCGCGCCCGCGTGGGGTCGGGCGCGCGTCCCGGCCGCCTGCGGTGGTGCGTCCGCGTCCGTGGGCGGGTGGACAGCCGGGCGGGGCCTGCGGCTGTCCGGTCCCGGTGCGGACGGGCCTGCGGTGCCGTCGGCTACCGGGGTGCCCGGCCGGCGGCGGACGCGAGCTCCTTGGCCGCCTCGGTGAGGTCCTTGGCGGTGTCGATGGCCCGCCAGTACACGCCCTGCGGCAGCTGGTAGCCCGCCAGCCGCTTGCCGCGGGCCAGCTGGGGGAAGGTGGTGCGCTCGTGGTCACCCACGTCCGGCAGCAGCTCGGCGAACTCCGGGCTGAACACGTACAGGCCGGCGTTGATCAGGAAGGGCGAGGGCGGGGCCTCGATGAAGTCCAGCACGTTGCCGAACTGGTCGGTCTCCACCGCGCCCCAGGGGATCCGCGGCCGGGCCAGCGCGAGCGTCGCGACGGCGTCCCGCTCGTGGTGGAAGGCGGCCATCTCGCGCAGGCTGAAGCGGGTCCAGATGTCGCCGTTGGTGGCGTACCAGGGCTCGTCCGGGCGGGGCAGCGCCTTGGCCGCGTACTTGAGCCCGCCGCCGCGCCCGAGCGGCTCCGCCTCGACCACCGTGCGCACCCGCAGCGGCAGGTCCGCCTTGTCCAGCCACTCCTCCAGCACGTCGGCGAGGTGCCCGCAGGAGATCACGACGTCGCTGACGCCCTCCTCGGCCAGCCAGGCCAGCTGGTGGCCGAGGATCGGCGTGCCCGTCCCGGGGATCTCGACCAGCGGCTTCGGGCGGTCGTCCGTGTAGGGGCGCAGCCGGGAGCCCTGGCCGCCGGCCAGGATGACGGCCTGGGTGACGGGCGTCGTGGTCGGCCGGGGCGCGTGGGGCTGCGGGGGCCGGGCGGACGGGAGGTCGGCGGTGGGGCCGGAGTCAGCGGTCATGCCTGAACAATAAGGCGGCGGACGGGGGTGCCCGCCGCCTCGGGGACCGGGGTCCTCCCGGCCTTCCGCAGCCGTCTCCGGCCCTCCGGCCGTCTCCGACCGCCTCCGGCCCTCCTCAGCCGACGACGCCGGCCGCGAACGAGCCGTCGCAGACCGGGCGGGCGAAGGAGCGGGCCCGCTGGACGTCGCCCTGGTACTTGCGCACCGCCGCCTTGCCCAGCTCGCCGGCCAGCGAGGTGCAGTAGGGCGTCAGCGAGGGCTGCTCGCGCATCGAGCGCTCCAGCAGGTCCAGCGCGGCGGAGGGGTTCTTCGCGCGCAGCTCGTCGAGCAGCGCCACCCGCAGCGAGTCCTGCGGGGCGAGCCCGTCCGAGGTCCTGGCCACGGTGCCGGCCGCGTTGTTGGAACGCCCGATCCCGGCGCCGTCGCCGCTCGACGCCGCCACGACCTGCTGGTCGAGCCCGGTCGGCGGGGCCCAGGGGACCCGGGTCACGGCGAGGGTGCCGGTGGTCACCAGGACGACCGGCAGGGTCAGGGCGACGGTCTGGCCGATACGGCGCACTAGCTGCTTCACCCTCAGGAGAGTAGCGGTGGGTGCGGGCAGGATCGCCCTCCGTTACACCATCGAGTGACACACTGTCCGGTTTCGTCCCTCCGCCGTGTTGACGCGGGGGTGTACGGACGGAGCCCGCCGGACCACGAGGGTCCGACGGGCTCCGGGGAAGCGCGAGGTCGCGTCAGTTGCTCAGGCGCAGGCCGGAGCTGGTGGAGAAGACGTGGGTCTCGTTGGCGATCGGCACGACGTGGATGGTCTCGCCGCGGGCCGGGATCTGGCGGCCGGGCACGCGGACGACCAGCTCGTGGTCCTTGCCGCCGATCTGGGTGGTGCCGTAGACGAAGCCGTCCGAGCCGAGCTCCTCGACCACGTTGACGGTCACCGCGACGCCCTCGATGCCGCCCGACGGGACGACCTCGAAGTGCTCGGGGCGGATGCCGACGGTCACCGTCTTGTCGGTGCCGGCGCCGGACAGGTCCTCACGGGAGATGTTGACGACCGAGCCGCCGAACTTCACGCCGCCGTCCACCAGCGGCACCTCGACCAGGTTCATGGCCGGCGAGCCGATGAAGCCGGCCACGAAGAGGTTGGCGGGCTTGTCGTACATGTTGCGCGGGGTGTCGACCTGCTGGAGCAGACCGTCCTTGAGCACCGCGACCCGGTCGCCCATGGTGAGGGCCTCGGTCTGGTCGTGGGTGACGTACACCGTGGTGATGCCCAGGCGGCGCTGGAGGCCGGCGATCTGGGTGCGGGTCGAGACGCGGAGCTTGGCGTCCAGGTTCGACAGCGGCTCGTCCATCAGGAAGACCTGCGGCTGGCGGACGATCGCCCGGCCCATCGCGACGCGCTGGCGCTGACCGCCGGACAGCGCCTTCGGCTTGCGGTCCAGGTAGTCGGTCAGGTCGAGGATCTTCGCCGCCTCCTCGACCTTGGTGCGGATGTCCGCCTTGTTCACGCCGGCGATCTTGAGCGCGAAGCCCATGTTGTCGGCGACGGTCATGTGCGGGTAGAGCGCGTAGTTCTGGAACACCATGGCGATGTCCCGGTCCTTCGGCGGCAGGTGGGTGACGTCGCGGTCGCCGATCCGGATCGCACCGGCGTTGACGTCCTCCAGACCGGCCAGCATGCGCAGGCTGGTCGACTTGCCGCAGCCCGAGGGGCCGACCAGTACGAGGAACTCGCCGTCCGCGATCTCCAGCTCCAGCGCGTCCACCGAGGGCTTGTCCGCCCCGGGGTAGACGCGGGTCGCCTTGTCGTACGTGACAGAAGCCATGGTTGTCGCTCTCCTTCACCGGCAGGAACGTGCCGGACGATCCGAGTAAAGGGGGGTTTGTCAGGGTTCCGCCGGGCCGCCAGTGGTCTGAACCACTGCTCGAACCGACTCCCGGCGACGCTACCTGCGGTTCCGTGACTTGTCAGCCCCCACCCGACCCGATTTCGGCATCGGTTCCATCACGCCCACCCATCCCACCAAGCCCCGGATATCCCCCCATCCCGTCACCCGGGCCCGGTAGACTGCCCCCGGTGCCGCCGTGATCCATCGCGGACGGCCACCGTGCCTCCTTAGCTCAGCTGGCCAGAGCACCGCTCTTGTAAAGCGGGGGTCGTCGGTTCGAACCCGACAGGGGGCTCAGGTGTACGAGGGAAGGGCCGGTCCGACGAGGTGTCGGGCCGGCCCTTTCGCGTGGGCGGGGTCAGTCCGGGGGGAGGGCCAGGGTCGCGACGGCGCCGCCGTCGGGGTGGTTGGTGAAGGCCAGGGTGGCGCCGATGACGCGGGCGTGCCCGGTGGCGATGGTGAGGCCGAGGCCGTGCCCGCGGCCGCGTTCGGGGGCGTTGGTGCGGAAGCGCTGCGGGCCGTGCCGGAGGAGGTCCTCGGGGTAGCCGGGGCCGTGGTCGCGGATGGTGATCCGCAGGCCGTCGACGTGCAGGTGGACCGGGCCGGCGCCGTGGCGGTGGGCGTTGAGGATCAGGTTCCCGAGGATGCGGTCCAGTCGGCGCAGGTCGGTGCGGACCTGCCGGTCGGCGGCGATGTCGACGGTGACGTCCAGGCCGGTGAGGGAGACGGTGCGGCGTGCCGCGCGCTCCAGGGGGACGGCCGAGAGGTCGGGGGACTCCGCGTCGGCGTCCAGGCGGGAGACCTCCAGCAGGTCCTCGACCAGGCCGCGCAGTGCCTGGACCCGGTTCTGCACGAGCTGGGTCGGGCGTCCGGGCGGCAGCAGCTCGGCGGCGGTGACCAGCCCGGTGAGCGGGGTGCGCAGCTCGTGGGCGACGTCCGCGGTGAAGCGCTGCTCGTCCTCCAGGCGCCGGTGCAGGGTGCGGGACATCAGGTCGACGGCGGCGGCGAGGTCGGCGACCTCGTCCTTGCCGTCGACGAGTTCGCCGATCCGGGTGTCCGTCCCGCCGGCCGCGATGCCGCGGGCGGCGGTGGCCGCGGTGCGCAGCCTGCGGCTGATCCGGTCGGCGACGAGCACGCCGGCCAGCACGGTGGTGAAGACCGCGGCGACGACGGTGAGCAGGATGATCCGGTCCAGGTCGGCGATGGCCTGCCGGTCCTGGGTGAAGTCCACCCGGACGGACAGCACCCCGTTCTGCACCGGGCCGGCCGCCCACATGGACTCGCCGGTGCCGTCGGCGGCGAGCAGGGAGCCGTGCCGGCCGCCGTCGGCGAGGGCGCGCAGCCGGTCGGGCAGGGCCGGGTCGTTCACGGCGGCGCCGTGGCCGGCCACCTCGCCGTCGCGCCCGTAACCGGCCAGGGCCGAGTCGAGGGCGGCGAGTGCGGAGGAGCGGGCCTGGTCCACGTGCTGACGGATCATCGCCTGGTGGACCAGCAGGCCGACGGCCACCGCGACCAGGACGGCGATGGCGGCGACGGCGGTGGCGATCTGGCGGCGCAGGGTCATGCCGGGCGCCGCAGCTTGTAGCCGAACCCGCGGACGGTCTCGATCCGGCCGGAGCCGATCTTGGCGCGCAGCCGCTGCACGTGGACGTCCACGACCCGGGTGTCGGCGCCCCACTCGTAGTCCCAGACGCGTTCGAGCAGGGTGGAGCGCTCCAGCACGATCCCGGGCGCGGCGGTGAACTCCAGCAGCAGCCGCAGTTCGGTGGGCGTGAGCGGGACGAGGCGGCCGTCCACCCGGACCTCCATGCTGTCGGTGTCCACCCGGAGGCCGTCGAAGCTGCGGACGGACGGGGTGGGGGCGGGGGCGGTCGGCGGGACCGTCGGCTGCGGGGCTCCGGGGACCCCGGGAACTCCGGGGGCGCCGGGGAGCGGCGGGGCGTCGGCCGCCGGGGCGTCCGGGGGCGGTGGGGCGTCGGTCGCCGGGACGACCCGGACGCGGCGCAGCACCGTACGGATCCGGGCGACCAGGACGGCGCTCTCGAAGGGCTTGACCACGTAGTCGTCCGCCCCGGCCTCCAGCCCGGAGACCACGTCCACCGGGTCGGTCCGGGCGGACATCATCAGGATCGGCAGCTGGCTCTCCTCCCGGATCCGGCGGCAGAGGCCGACCCCGTCGAGCAGCGGCAGCATGACGTCCAGCAGGAGCAGGTCGGGCCGGACGGCGTGGAACGCCTCCAGCCCCTCCAGGCCGTCGGCCGCCGTGGTGACCGGGAAGCCGTAGCGCTCCAGGGCCATCCGGGTGGCCTCGCGGATCACCTCGTCGTCCTCGACCAGGAGGATGTGCGGGTGGGCGGGGGCGGTGGCGGGGGTCATCGCTTGGCTTCCGGGAGCACGGCGGGGACGGAGGGCCCCGAGGGGGTGGAGGGCGCGGCGGGCCCGGAGGACGGCCGGACGGCGCGCGGGGACGCGACGGCGGCCTCGGGGGCCGCCTGCCTCGGCGCGAACGGGGTGGGGCGTGCCACTGCCGGGCCGGACTCGGGGGCGGCGGTGTCCGCGCCGGTGTGCGGGAGCAGGCCGACGCCCTCGTCCTTGCGTTCATTCAGGACGAGCCTGTTGTCCTGCCACTGGTAGAGGCTGGTGGTCCGGGCGTAGGCGCTGGTGGGCTCGAACAGCCGCAGGTCGGTGCCGACGGTGGCGGCGCTGAACGCCGGCTGGACCTGCACCTGGAGGACGGGCAGCAGGTGCTCCTCGGCGAGGGCGTAGACGTGCAGCACGACCCGCCCGGGGGTGGTGACGACGGTGATCAGCTCGGGCTGCCCGTCCCCGGAGAGGTCGCGGAACTCGGGGGCGCGGACCTCGCACCCGGCGCAGGAGCCGAGCGCCTGGCGCTCCTCCGGGCCGACGTTCGGGTCCTTGGCGAGGACGGTGCGCACGTCGACCGCGGTGATGTCGTGCCCGGGGACGGTCACGTCCGGTACGGGCTGCGGCGGCTCCGGGGTGACGCCGGCCGCGGCGGCGGCCGGCGGCGGGGAGGTGGGCAGCTTCGGCCAGAGCGGCTGGGGCACCGGCGGCGGCGTGACGGCCCGGACCGGGCCCTGGTCGCGCAGGTCGCCGGGGGTGGAGCGGCCGAAGGCCAGGCCGGCGAGGGCGAGGACGACGACCAGGCCGGCCAGGGTGGCCACCTGGACGGCGCCGGGCCGGCGGCGGGGTGATGGTGTCGCTGCCACGGTCGGTGTTCGTCCTCCTGCTCTGCGGCGTCGCTCCGGTCGTCGTTCCGGTCGTCGCTCCCGTCACCGCCCCGGTGGTAGGTCGCGCGGTCGGCGGCCGGCGGTTCCGCGACGGTACTTGGTGCGGGCCGTCCGGGTCGTTCGGGTCGTCCGGACCATGTGGCTCGTACGGCTCGTACGGCTCGTACGGTCCACATGGTTCATGTGGTTCATGTGGTCCGTACGACCCGGCCCGGCCGTCAGGCCAGGTCCGCCAGCACGATGATGTTGTCCGTCCAGTGGCCGTCCGAGCCGATCCGCCCGCCGCAGGTGATCAGCCGGAGTGCGGGCGCGGGCGTGTCGCCGTACACCTGCTCGGTCGGGAAGTGGTCCTTGGCGGCCTGGAACAGCGTGCGGACCTTGAAGTCCACGGTGCTGCCGTCCGCGCGCCGGATCCGGATCAGCTCGCCGGGCCGCAGTTTCGGCAGCTGCTTGAAGACCGCCGGGCCGTGCACGGTGTCGTAGTGCCCGATGAGTACGGCGGGGCCGTTCTCGCCGGGTGTGGGGCCGTTGCGGTACCAGCCGACCTCCTCGCCCCGGTCGGCCGGCGGCACCTCGACCGTTCCGTCGGGGTTCAGGCCGAGGTCGGTCACCGGTGCGTCCACCCCGACGGAGGGGACCAGCAGGCGGGTCGGCGGCGAGGACGCGTACGGCTTCGGGGCGGTGGATGCGGATGTGGCCGCGGCACCGGTCGTGGCCGGGGCCGTCGCCGGGGCATCCGTGCCGGTGCCGGTGCCGTGCCCGGAGGTCTCGACCCGCACCACCGGGGTCTCCCGGCCGGACAGCGCGAGCGAGGTGCCGAGCACCAGGCAGAGCAGGCCCGCGGTGCCGAAGGCGGTGCGGCGCAGCGGGCCCGGACCGGGCCGGGCGGCGCGTCGGCGGCCCCGCCGGTGGTCCTTGGCGCGTCGGCGGGTGTCGGTCCCCGCCACCGGGACGGCCCCGGCGCCGCTTCCCCGCCCGGCCGGGTTCGGGGAAGCGGCGCCGGGGTGCCCGGCGGACTCGGGACCGGTGTCAGCCGCGCGCACCGGAGCGGCGGCGCAGAACGGCGAAGCCCAGGGCCGCGGCGCCGACGGCCGCGACGGTGCCGCCACCGGCGAGCATCAGGCCGGAGCCGTCGGAGGCGGCGGAGCCGTCACCGGCCTGCGCGGCGCCCTTGGGCACCTCGCGGACCTGCGGCTGGGCGCCACCGGGCGCGACCGGGGCGGGCGAGGCGACGCCCTTGGGGGCGGCCACGGCCGGCGAGGCGTCGGTCTTCGGGGCGGCGGACGGCGTGGGCACGGCGGTCCTCGGCGCCGCGTCGCCGCTCGGGGCGGCGACACTGGGGGCGGCCGGCTTCGGCACGCCGTCGGCCCAGGCCTGCCCGCCGGTGACGGTGGCCATTAGCGCGGCGCCGGTCAGGGCGCAGACCGCCAGGACGCGGCGGGCGGGCGAGTGGTGGGTACGGCTCCTGCTCATGCGGGGTGTCTCCATCTGCATCGTCGATACCTGGGCGGCCGGCGGTCCGCGGTGCGGTGCGCGGTGCGGTTGGCACCGCGTTCGCTCCGCGCTTCGCGGGCCCCGGTGTGCTGGTGTCGCGGGACGTCCGTCGTCGGCGCCGGACGCGTACGTCCTCGTCGCGGACGCCCTCCGGCCGGCTCGATCGGTTCGGCCGGTGGCGTCGAGGACGACGGTAGGAGGGCCGTGTCGCGGTCCTCGGCCGGTCGTGTCACGGCCGCCCATCGGCTGCGTAACGGCGCGGCGCTCGTGACGTCACTCGGGGCCCGCCGCCCCGCCGCGCGCCGCCGCCCCGCGGCTACCGAGCCGCCCGCAGTCGGCGGAGGGTCCAGCCCTGGCCGAGTGGCCGGGTGTGGGCCGTGAAGAGCTCGGCGGCCCGGCGGTAGGAGAGGCGGGCGTGGCCGGTGTACGGGCAGCGGTCGCGGGCGGGGGTGCCGGCGGGGGCGCGGCGGTCGGTGAGGAAGAGCGGGCCGGTGGCGCGGCCGGCCACCAGGAGGGGGAGCAGTCGGGCGGTGCCGGACTGCCAGTGGACGGTGGCCTGCCCGGGGCGGGTGCGGCGGCGGGGCAGGTCGAGGTGGTCGGTGTCCAGGGCGAGGACGGTCTCGATCGCGGCGCCGGACTCGTGCAGCAGGTGCCAGAGCGCCTGTTCGCGCAGCGGCGCGCGGAGGGTGAACAGGGCGTGCAGTTCCTCGAGGGTCAACGGGCCTGCGGCCGCTGCGGGTTCGGGCAGCGGGCGGGCGAGCAGGCCGGTGGTCGGGTCGCCGTCGAGCCAGCCCCTGGCCCGCCACCAGGTCACGGCCGCGCGCAGGGTGGAGAGTTCCCGGTTGAGGGTGCGCGGGTCGGTGTCGGCCGCGCGCCGGGCGGCCGCGTCGCGCAGTCGTTCGGCGGCGTCCGGGTGGTCGAGCAGTGCGAGCGGCAGGACGGGTGGCCGGGCCCGCCGCCGTTCGGGGCCGGTGGGGGAGGGCCGGTCGGCGAGCGCCCAGGCCCAGGTGTCCAGCGCGATCCGGTAGATCCGCCGGGAGCCGTCGGCGAGCCCGGAGGCGGCCAGGTAGCGCTCGACGGCGACGGCGTACTCGACCGGTGGGAGTCCTGCCGCAGTTTCTGTCACGATCGCCTTCTTCCGCAGTAAATCAATTCCGCCAAGTCGCTCGAACCCTAGCCAAGAATCGCAGTAAAGGGCAGGTCGGGAGCCATTGAAAGACGAATTTACTGCGGCAGTTCGCTCCGCCGGAAAATTGACTCCAAAAGGCTAAACTTTTTCGCGGAATCCCTTGAAGCGCTCCCCGCCGGACCGCAGACTTGCTGCGCATGGCAATGCAGACCGAACGGATCCCGGCCCGTAGAAGGCGACTGGGAGACCGTCTCGCCGTGCTCGGCGAGCGCGAATTCACGTGGTTCTTCATCGGATACACGACCTCCCTGATCGGCTCCTCGATGGCGCCGGTCGCGGTCGCCTTCGCGGTGCTCGACGGCGAGGGCGGAGCCGGGGGAGCCGGGGGAGCCGGGGGAGCCGGGGGTGGCGGCGGCACCGCCCTGGGGTGGGTGATGGCGGCCCGGATCCTCCCGGTGGTGCTGGTGCTGCTGGCCGGCGGGGTGATCGCGGACCGGCTCGGCAGCCGCCGGGTGATGCTGGGCTCGGACCTGCTGCGCGGCCTGGTCCAGGCGCTGTTCGCCGGACTGCTGGCGGCCGGGCACGCGCCGGTCTGGACGATGGTCGTGCTGGTGGCGCTCTGGGGGGTCGGCGAGGGGCTGTTCATGCCGGCCTTCGGTGCGATCGTGCCCGATCTGGTGCGCCGCAAGGAGCTGATGGCGGACGCCAACACCCTGCTGGGGCTGGCCCGTTCGGTGTCCACCGTGGTCGGCCCCGCCGCCGCCGGGCTGGTCACCGCCGCCTGGGGACCGGCGACGGTGCTGCTGGCCGACGCGGTGACGTACGGCGTCGGCGCCTTCGCGCTGGCCAGGTTGCGGTTGCCGGTACGGGCGGCGGCGGGCGGCGAGGAATCGATGATCCGGGACCTGCGGGCCGGCTGGTCGGAGTTCGTCTCCCGCCCGTGGCTGTGGATCACCACCGTGCAGATGGGCCTGTTCAACCTGCTGGTCTGGGCCCCCTTCCTGGTGCTGGGCCCGCTGCTCTCGCAGCGGGACCTCGGCGGCGCCCGGGCCTGGGGCCTGGTGATGGGCGTGTACGGCGCCGGGGCGGTGCTGAGCGGCCTGCTGATGCTCGGCCGGGCGCCCGCCCGTCCGCTCGCGGTGGCGTCCGTGGCGGCGCTGGCCTGGGCGCTGCCCTCCGGGGCGCTCGCGGCCGGGGCGGGGCTGCCCTGGGTGGCCGCCGGCGCGCTGGTGGCCGGGGCCGGCTCGGCGGTCTGCGGGACGCTCTACAACACCACCCTGCAGAAGTGGGTGCCGGTGGAGCTGCTCGGCCGGATGACGGCCTTCGGCGTCCTGGGCGCCTTCGCCCTCGGCCCGCTCGGACTGGCGGCGGCCGGGCCGCTGGCGGGCCGGTTCGGCGCGGACACCGTGCTGCTCGTCGGGGCGGTCTGGCAACTGGCGGCCGGGGCCGTAGTGTTGGCCGTACCGGCGGTACGGAACCGCCGCTGGGAGGAGGGCCCGGACAGCTGACCAACCCCTCGGACGGCTTCGGGGCGCACCCCCGGCCCACCGCGCACCGCGCCCGGCCGGCCCCGGAGCGCAACCGGCTGCCCCTCCCGCGCACGTAGGCCTCCGCGGCGGGCGGGGCGGCCGACCCGGTCGTACGGTGGAGGACGGGGGAGACGGAGGAGGTCGATCATGCCCGGCTCGCTCACCATCAGCCATCACGCGACCGCGGTCACCCTGGACCACGCGGACGCGGAGCGGCTCGCCACCGTACTGGCGGACCTGGCGTACCTGCTGGAGATCCCGGGGTCGAACCGGCTCAGTGACGACCAGCTGGCCGTGCTGTGCGAGGGACGGTCCCCGGACCGCGCCGATCTGGTGCACTGGTGCGCTTCGCTCGCCCGCGGGCTGAAGGCGCAGCTCTGACCGGAGCCGCCCGTGCCGCAGGCGGGCCGTCGCGCGGCGGCCCGCCGCCCCGGCACCCGTCGCGCGACGGCCTGCCGCTCGACCGCCCGGCGCGCGACCGCCCGCCGTACGATGGCGCGCGGGGCGGGGACGCCCCCCGGGTGCCGGGGTGGCCGGCGGCCGGTCCGGCGGAGGGTGGGGGCCCGAGCGTGTCGCAGTCCTGGTCGATGTCCTGGCTGACCGTGCCCACGCCGCTGCCCAGCGGGCCGATGCGCATCGCGGTGACTCCGCTCGGCGTGGCGTCGGCCGGTTACACCGGGCCGGGCGAGGGCGAGGTGCCGGCGTGCACCGACGAGTCGAAGATCACCGCCGTCACCGAGCGGATCGGCGCCTACCTGGCGGGCCGCACCCGCGAGTTGGGCCTGCCGGTCGACTGGAGTCTGAGCTCCGGCCCGCACCGCGCGGTGCTGCAGACGCTCTGGCACGAGGTGCCGTACGGCCGGACCATCACCTACGGCGAACTGGCCGCCCGCAGCGGGGTGTTCGAGGACATCACGGAGCCCGGCCTGGCCGCCCGAACGGTCGGGCAGATGATGGCCGCGAACCCCGTCCCCCTGCTGGTGCCCTGCCACCGGGTGGTGGCGGCGGACGGGATCGGCGGCTTCGGCGGCGGCCGCGTCGGCATCGAGGTGAAGCGCTGGCTGCTCACCCTGGAGGGCGTGCTGGAGCCGACCCTCGACTGGAACGGCCCGCTGTAGCGGCGGGGGTGCGGGCAGTGGCGAGCGGCCCGCGGCCGGCAGTGGGCCCGCCGCCCACGTCGGTCGTCGTGCCCGGGCCGCCGCTCCCGCCGCTCCCGCCGCTCCCGCTGGCCGTCACACCCGGGCCGCCGCCGGCTGCGCCCCCGGAGACACCCGCCCGGGCCCCTGCTGCGGGTGCACCGGCCGGATGCCGGGCACCAGGGTGTACTCGATGCCGCGCACGTCCGGCTCCGCCCCCGCGCACTCCGGCTGCTCGCCGAGCGCCAGCCGCACCGCGTCCCACGGCAGGTTGAGTCCGCACAGCCGCAGCTGGTGGAGCCCGGCGGCGGGTCGGGTGTTGACGTCGATGACCACCGGCAGGCCGTCGAGGCGGCGGAACTGGACGTTGGACAGGTACGCCATCCCGGTCGCCCGGACCAGCCGCCGGACGGGCTCCAGGTAGCACTCCTCGGTGGTGAAGCCCCGGCGGCGGCCCCCCTTGGTGCGCCCGACCGCGGCGAGCGGGCTGCCGTCCCGGTCGGCGAGGCAGTCCACCGAGACCTCCGGCCCGTCCAGGTGGGGCATCACCAGCAGGTCCACCGGCTCGCCGTCCGGGCCGCTCCCGGCCAGTGCCGCGGCGACCTGTTCGACCTGCACCCGGTGGTCCCAGCCGGCCAGCCGCCGTGCGTTGTAGGGCTCCCGGGTGAGTACCCGGAAGCCCGCGCCGCCGGCGCCGGTGGTGGGCTTGAGGCAGGCGGTGCGGCCGGTGTCCTCGATCCGTTCGACGGCGTGCCACAGCTCGGCGGGGGTGCGTACCCGCCACCAGGGCGGGGTGGGCAGTCCGGCCCCGGCGATCGTGGCGTAGCCGTCCGCCTTGCTGGTGAAGGCGGCTATCGCGGTGGCCGGCGGGCAGAGCAGCGTGGTGCCGATCGCCTCGAACTCCGGCCGGGCGAGGGCGATGGCGAGCTGGTGCAGCTGCGGGACGAAGACGTCGATCGCGTGCCGGGCGCAGTAGTCCAGGGCGTAGCCGACGTAGCCGTCCGCGGCCAGGCCGACGGGCTCCGGGGTGCCGTGGTCGGCGGCGGCGAGCACGGGGGAGTCCGGGTCGCCGTGGGTCGCGTGGACCACGACGGGGCGCGGGGCGGCGCGCAGTTGCTCGATGAAGAAGACGTTCTCGGCGTAGGTGCGGTTCAGCCAGACACGTACGGGTGTACTCATGTGACCCTCCCAGGAGGGAAGTTGACGAAGGGTCAGGGCACCCTAGCGGCCTGTTCGAACGGCCCGGACGGCAGGGGCGCCCGTGGGCGGACGGGGGCACGGGTGGCGCGGGCCGAGGCTTCGATGGGGGAGGATGGGGCGCGGCACTCCGATTTGTTCGAATAAATAGTCGAACAAATATCGATCGGGTGATCCATTCGTACTATTTGTTCGGCCATTCGGAACCACTCGAACGAGTGATTGCGGGGCGCCCCTGAATGGGCCCACCATGAAGCTGCAACACGCATGTGCAAGGCGACGCTTCATTGGGATATGCGAAGGGCTCCCCTCATGTCGACCGAAACGAATGCCGGTATTCCCGCGCCCGGTGCGCAACCGGAGATCCGGCAGCAGCAGAGTCTGAGCACGGCGGGCGCGCGGAACCTCGCGACGACCACCAAGTCCGCGCCGCAGATGCAGGGCATCAGCCCGCGCTGGCTGCTCAGGAGGCTGCCCTGGGTGCAGGTGTCCGGCGGCACCTACCGGGTGAACCGTCGCCTGCGCCACTCGGTCGGCCGCGGCCGGGTGGGTTTCGTCAAGACCGGCGCCGAGGTGCGGATCGTCCCGCCCACGCTGGCCGAGGTGCCGGTGCTGCGCGGCTTCCAGGACGAGGCCGTGCTGGAGGAGCTGGCCTCGCGCTTCGTGCAGCGGGACTTCAGCGCGGGCGACGTCCTGGTCCAGGCCGGGGCGCCGATCACCGAGGTGTTCCTGATCGCCCACGGCAAGCTCGACCGGCTGGGCACCGGCAAGTACGGCGAGGAGACGGTGGTCGGCACCCTCGCCGACGGCGACCACCTCGGCGACGAGGCGATCCGGCAGGACGGCGGCGACTGGCCGTACACCGTCCGCGCCGCGACCTCCGGCACCGTACTGACGCTGTCCTGGCCCTCCTTCCAGGAGCTGCACGACCGCTCCGAGGCGCTGCGGCTCCAGGTCATCGAGTACCTGAACGGCTTCCAGCAGGCGCAGAACAAGCACGGCGAGGCCGCGATCGGCCTCGCCGCCGGCCACCAGGGCGAGTACGAGCTGCCCGGCGCCTTCGTCGACTACGAGCTGAAGCCGCGCGAGTACGAGCTGAGCGTCGCGCAGACCGTGCTCAAGGTGCACACCCGGGTCGCGGACCTCTACAACCAGCCGATGAACCAGACCGAGCACCAGCTGCGGCTGACCATCGAGGCCCTGCGGGAGCGGCAGGAGCACGAGCTCGTCAACAACCCCGAGTTCGGCCTGCTCGCCAACGCCGCGTACGAGCAGCGGTTCCAGACCCACTCCGGCCCGCCCACCCCGGACGACATGGACGAGCTGCTCAGCCGCCGCCGCGGCACCAGGATGTTCCTGGCCCACCCCAGGGCCATCGCCGCCTTCGGCCGGGAGTTCAACAAGCGCGGCCTCTACCCGGGGACGGTCGAGGTCGAGGGCAAGCAGATCATGTCCTGGCGCGGCGTCCCGGTCTTCCCGTGCAACAAGATCCCGATCGTCGGGAGCACCAGCTCGATCATCGCGATGCGCATCGGGGAGGACAACCAGGGCGTCATCGGCCTGCACCAGACCGGAATTCCGGACGAATACCAGCCCAGCCTTTCGGTGCGGTTCATGGGAATCGACGACAGGGCGATCATTTCCTACCTGGTGAGCGCGTACTACTCCGCCGCGATCCTGGTGCCGGACGCGGTCGGTGTCCTGGAGAACGTGGACATCGCGCAGTACTGACGGATCGCGCAGTACCGACGGTTCGCGGGGCCGCTCGCAGAGCCGCGCCGTCCGCCGGGGCCGTCCACCGGCCCCGGCCGGGCGGGTGCGAACCGGCCCGACGTGCACCTGCTGCGCACCGGCCCGGCGCGCACCGGCACAGCGCAACCCCGGCCCGCCGTCGGCGGGCCGTCCCACGACAGGCGCCCGACAGGGGGAACCACCCATGACCAGTCCCACGCTGGAGCGGGACCACAAAGAGGGCCACGAGGCGGCCGACATCCTCGCCCGGACCCGCGCCCTGGTCGACCCGGTCCTGCGGGCCGCCGTCGACTCGCTGCCCGGCACCATGCGCAAGGTGGCCGGCTACCACTTCGGCTGGTGGGAGGCGGACGGCACCCCGGCCCAGGCCTCCGCCGGCAAGGCGATCCGACCGGCCATGGTCCTCGCCGCCACCCAGGCCCTGGGCGGCAAGCCCAACGAGGCCGTCGCCGCGGCCGCCGCGGTGGAGCTGGTGCACAACTTCACCCTGCTCCACGACGACGTCATCGACCGGGACGACACCCGGCGCCACCGGCCCACCGCCTGGCGGGTGTTCGGCACCACCGAGGCCATCCTGGCCGGGGACGCCATGCACTCCCTCGCGCTGCGCCTGCTCGCCGAGGACACCCACCCGGCCGCCCACGGCTCGATCCGCCGGCTCGCCGACTGCGTGGTGGAGCTCTGCGAGGGCCAGCAGATCGACTGCGCCTTCGAGCGGCGCAACGACGTCTCGCTGCCCGAGTGCCTGGCGATGGCGGAGGCCAAGACCGGTGCGCTGCTGGGCGCGGCCTGCGCGATGGGCGCCCTGTACGCGGGCGCCTCCGAGGAGGCGGCGCAGGCGCTGGACTGCTTCGGGCGGGAGATCGGCCTGGCCTTCCAGCTGATCGACGACCTGATCGGCATCTGGGGGGATCCGGCGGTCACCGGCAAGCCGGTCGGCGCGGACCTGGTCGCCCGGAAGAAGTCGCTGCCGGTGGTCGCGGCGCTGGGATCCGGCACCGTCGAGGGCAAGCTGCTGGCCGAGCTGTACGCGATCGAACGCCCGCTGGACGCCGAGGAGTTGGCGCGGTGCGCGGCGGCCGTCGAGGCGGCCGGCGGGCGCGGCTGGGCGCAGGGCGAGTCCTGCGAGCGGATGGCCGCGGCGATGGCGCAGCTGGCCGCCGCCGTCCCGGAGCCGGCCGCGGCGGACGAGCTGCTGGCGCTCGCCGAGCTGGTCACCCGCCGCACGCACTGAACGGGGCGCCCGCGCCGAAGGCGGCGCGCGTCGAACGCGTCCCCATGGCGCTGTGAGGAGCGCCCTGAGGAGCGTCTCAAGGAGTCTTCCCGGCGCCTGGGCACCGCTGCCGACCGGCGCCGCCGTCAGCCGAGAGCGGCCAACAGCCGCTGTTCCTTCGCGGGTTCGAGGCCCTGACGCACCGCCGCCCCCGGCCGTCCCTTGCGCCCCTCGGCGTCGGTGTCCTCGACCGGCCCGCGCTGCCGCAGCCACTCCCAGGTGTCCCGCGCCGTCTCGGCGAACGGGCGGCAGCGCAGCCCGGCCGCCTCCGCCCGGCGGGTGTCGGCCAGCCAGACGCCCGCCATCTCGGGCAGGTCCGGTGCCCAGAGGGGGAGTTCGGTCCACGCGTCCACCTGGTCCGGCCCCTCGGCGAGCAGCGGCTCGTCCGGCACCCAGACCAGCTCGGTGTCCGCGCCCCCCGCGACCTCCCGGCAGGTCGCCAGCCACTCGCCGAAGCTCAGCCGCCCGGGCGGCGCCGTGGTGATGCAGCGTCCCGCCGTCCCGGCCGTCAGCAGGTCCAGCCCGAAGCCGGCGAAGTCCCGGACGTCGATCACCTGCATGGTCCGCCGAGGATCCCCCGGGGCCAGCACCCGCCCACCGCGCGCCATCCGCTCCAGCCACCAGGGCAGTCGGCCGCCGAACTCGTACGGTCCGACGAGCAGTCCGCTGTTCAGCACCAGCGTGCGCCCGGCGTCGAACCCCGCCAGCACGGCGCGCTCGCAGCCGGCCTTCAGGGCGGTGCCGGGCGGCTGGCCGGGCGGGGTGTCGGCGGGGCAGGGGTGCAGTGCGGAGTCCTCGTCGACCGCCCGGGCGGGCCAGTCGGCGAAGGCGTGCACGGAGGAGACGAAGGTGTAGTGGCCGGCCCGCTCGCTCAGCAGCCGGGCGCTGAGCGCGGCCTGGGCGGGCTGTTGGGCGGAGGTGTCGACGACGGCGTCCCAGCTGCGGCCGTCCACCAGCCGGGCGAGGTCCCCGGCACTGTCGCGGTCGCCCCGGACCGCCTCGACGCCGGGCAGGTCGGCGGCGCTGCGACCGCGGTTGAAGGTGGTCACCCGGTGGCCCCGGGCGAGGGCCTCGGCAGCGTAGGCCCGTCCCAGGAAGGACGAGCCCCCAAGCAAGAGGATCTTCATACCGAGGACCCTCTCCCGGCCGCACCGCCCGCACGCCCGGATTCGCGGTCAGCAGATGCCGGGCCGGACAAGCCGGGCTGCACAAGTCGGGCCACGGGTGTCGGGTACGGGTGGCGGGTCGCCGGATGCCGTGGGGCGTCCGGTCCGACATGCCGCCCCACCCGGCCCCGCTTAGCATCCGAGGTGTACCGCGGTCGGCGACCGAACCCCGGTCCGGTGCCCGCCCGGAGCACGGCCCGGACGGCGGACCCGCCGGCCGCCGCCGACGCCGAGCACTCCGCCGACCGGCTGCCCGCCCCGGACGAAGGACCCGCGATGAACCAGCCCGAGCTGGAGGCCCTGGCCGCCGACGCGTACGTCTACGGCTACCCGCTGGTCGCCGGCCTCACCATGGTCGAGCGCTTCGCCCGCGGCGGCCTTGGCACCCTGCCGGCGGCGCCGTTCAACCACATCAGCCACGCCACCCGGCTGGCCGGTCCGGCCGACCGCTTCGTCTCGGTCAACAACGACACGAACTACTCGATCGCCCAGCTCGACCTCTCCGAAGGCCCCCAGGTGCTGCGCGTCCCGGACACCGCGGGCGCCTACTACGTTCTGCAGATCATCGACGCGTGGACGGACAACGTCGCCTACCTCGGCCGCCGGGCCACCGGCACCGGCGCGCAGACCTGGCTGATCGTCCCACCTGGCTGGCACGGCACCCCGCCGGACCCGAGCCGGGTGATCGAGCTGCCGACCACCGTCGGCACCCTCGTCGGCCGCTTCGCCTGCACCGGGCCGGAGGACCTGCCCCGGGTCCGGGCCCTCCAATCCGCACTGGAACTGGAGCCGCTGGAACCCGGCGGCCTGGTCGCCGGACTCCCCGAGCCGGACGGGGACGTCCCCGAGCGGCTGGCCTTCTTCGAACGGCTGCGGGTCTGGATGCAGGCCTTCCCGCCCGCCACCGCGGACATCGAGTACCAGCGTCGCTTCGCCCCGCTCGGCCTGCTGGACGACGGCACCTCGCCGTACCGCTCGGCCGCCCCCGAATGGACGCTGACGCTGGCCAAGGGCCTGGCCGCCGGCCGCGAACGGGTCGAGGACGCCACCCGCCCGCCCGAGGACCACCCGCCCGGCGAGTGGCGCAGCACGCTCCACCTGTTCGACTACAACACCGACCATCTGGGCCCCGGCACCCTGGACGACCCCGAGTGGCGCATCCCCGACCGCCGCGCCGCCTACCTCAGCCGGGCCGCCGCCGCCCGGGCCGGCCTCTGGGGCAACCACGCCTACGAGGCCTCGTACGCGATGACCTACGACGACTCCGACGGCCGACCCCTCACCGGGGCCCACGACTACAGCCTGCGCTTCGACCAGCCGCCCCCGGCCGGGGCCTTCTGGTCCGTCACGATGTACTCCGTCCCGGACTACTACCTGGTGGAGAACCCGATCGACCGCTACTCGATCGGCGACCGCACCCCCGGCCTCGTGCACGGCGAGGACGGCTCACTCACCCTGGCCCTCCAGCACGACCAGCCCGAGGACCCGGCCGCCGCCGCCAACTGGCTCCCCACCCCGCCCGGCGAGTTCCGCCCCATCCTCCGCATCTACCAGCCCGAGCCCGCCGTCCTGGACGGCAGCTACCAGCCCCCGCCGATCCACCGGGCCTGACGCCCCGCAACCCGCCCCCGCCCGGAGAGCTCGTGCCCGCCGTCCTGGACGGCAACCGCCAGCCCCCTGACGCCCCGCGACCCGCCCACCACCCCCTCGGCCTCTCGCGCTGGTGTGCTGGCTCCGCACCTCGCACGGGAAGTCGGCCTGGTCGACTTCTTGCGCAATCCTCGGTCCGGCCTCTGGGGACGGCATTGGCAGGCCGGTCTGCATCGCCGCTGACGCCCGACGCGTTGGGCGTGAGAAGTCGGCCGGGCCGACTTCTCGTGCGCCCGGGTGCCCCGGCGGGCTGTGGCGTCAGCGAGGTGGCGGTGGGGTGTTCGGACCGGGGGCGGTGGTGGCCGTGCCCGAGGGGGACGGGGAGCCGGTCGGAGAGGGGGACGACGTGGGCGGGCTCGACGTGGTGGGGGCCGCCGTGGGCGAGGTGTCGGCGGAACCGGTCGGCGTCGGCGTCGGCGTCGGCGCCGGTGTCGGTGTCGAGGACGTCGACGGATCGGCCGGGGAGGAGGCGGAGCCACCGCGGTTGTGCGGCCCGCCCTCCAGGGTGACCACCGCCTGCGAGGGCGGCAGCGCGATCCGGGCGGTCCAGTGCGCGGTCGGCGCCTGGTCCTCGTCCACGGTGACGATCACGGTGATCCGTTGGCCGGGCGCCAGGGAGCCGGAGTCGCGGCTGAGCCGGAGCCAGCCGGCCTCCGTCACCGCGTGCCAACGGATCTCGGTGGTGCCGGAATTGGTGAGGGTGAGGATGGTCCGGCTGCCGTACTCGGCGGCCTCGACGGTGAGCAGCCCGGCCGGGGCGGGTTCTCCGGTGCCCGTCGCGGAGGCCCGGTCGACGGATGGGGCCGGTGCGGCGACCAGGGCCGGGCTGTCGAGCGGGGTCGCGCCGTGGGCCGGGACCGGGATCACCGAGCCCTGGAAGGTGAGCCGCGGAAACCCAGGAAGCAACGTTTCTGCATCGTCCACACCGGCACCATCCGCGACCATCCCGGCCCCGGCCCCCGCCAGCTCCAGCCCGGGCATGCCGGGCGCACCCGACCCTGTCGGGCCGTCCACCGCGGGCCGTGGCCCCTGCCCGGCGGGCCGCCCGGCCCCGTCCACCCGTACCGCCGACACCGAGGCCGCGGAACCCGAGCCGCCGCCGCCCCGGTGCCCGGCCCAGAGCGCGATCACCGGCGCCGCCAGGACGGCCGCGAGCACCCCGGTGGTCACCACCCGCCGGCGCACCGCCAGCCCGCGCCCCGCGTCCGGCGCCCGGTGCCGGGGGAAGCCGCTCTGGTCGAACCGCAGCCCCGGCTCCGTCACCCGAGCAGCCGTCCCCCGAGTCGTCGCCACCCGAGCCACCGTCGCCGGAGCATCCGCCGCCCGAACGGTAGCCGCGCCGGTCTCGGAGGCGTCCACCGGAGCGCGCAGCAGCGCCAGCCCCGACAGCCCGGCCGCGCCCTCGGCGGCCTCGTGCGCGGCCACCCGCTCCGCCGTACCGCGGCAGGTCGGGCAGTCCAGCACGTGCTGCACCAGTTCCCGTCGCAGCGCCGGGCCGAGCACCCAGTCCCGCCAGGACTCCGCCCCGGCGCCGCCGAGCCGGTCCAGCTCCGGGCAGCTGCCCACGCCGAGTACCAGCAGTGCCGCCCTGGTCCGGGCGACCTCGGCCTCGGCTCCGGCCAGCAGCGCGCGGGTCCGCTCGAACGGCAGGCCCAGTACCGCCGCCACCTCCAGCGGGGTCAGCCGGTGCCGGACGGACAGCTCCAGCGCCTCACGCTGTTCAGGGTCGGTGCCGGCCGCCTCGGGCCAGGCGAGCGAGGACAGCTCGCGCCGCCGCCGGGCCGCCTCGGCCTCGGTCTCGTCCGCCTCGGCCTCGTCCGGCGCGGATCCGGCCGCCGTCGCCCGCCCGGTCCCGGTCCCGGACCCAGTCCCGGCACCCGCCACCGCCGGGCCACCGTCCGCGAGCCGGCGCAGGCAGCAGTACCGGGCGAGCGAGAACAGCCAGGCGCGCAGCAGCCCGGGTTCGGCGAGCCGGGCGCCGTGCCGCCGGGCCAGTTCGCGGACCTCGCGCAGGGCGTCGGCGGCCGCGTCGTGCTCGCAGAGCACCGAGAGGCAGTAGGTGAACAGGCCGTCCACCTGCCGGTCGTACGCCGCGAGCGCGGCGCCGGTCCGCTGCTCGACGGGATCGGCCGAGCCTGCGGCGCCGGCCGATCCCGTGGCCCCGGCCGACTCGGCGGGCCCGACCGGTCCGGTCAGCCACCGAGACCTTCCCGGCCGGCCCGACCACCCCGGCCCGACCGCTCCGGTCGGCCCAACAGTTCTCGTCGTCACCCGTCCGACGGTAGAGAACGCGGACGGCTGACTCCGACCATTCGCCGCGTATGTACTTCTTTCGGGTAACAACATCGTCCATCTGTCTGGATGCGCGGCGAGCCCGCCGTCGGCCCGTCGTTGTCACACCCAGGCGCTACGGTGGGCCGCATGCCTCCGCGTTCCAAGACCACCGCCAAGCCCCGCCCGGCGTACCGATGCACCGAGTGCGGCAACCAGCTGCCCAAGTGGGTCGGCCGCTGCCCGGAGTGCAACGCCTGGGGCACGGTCGAGGAGTACGGCGCGGTGCCGATCCGCACGACGGCAGCCGGTCCGGTCAGCGCGCCCGCCCGCCCGATCGCCCAGGTGGACGGCCAGGTCGCGACGGCCCGTTCGACGGGCGTGCCGGAGCTGGACCGGGTGCTCGGCGGCGGCCTGGTGCCCGGCGCGGTGGTGCTGCTGGCGGGCGAGCCCGGCGTCGGCAAGTCCACCCTGCTGCTGGACGTCGCCGCCAAGGCGGCCACCGCGCAGCACCGCACGCTCTACGTCACCGGCGAGGAGTCGGCCGGCCAGGTCCGGCTGCGCGCGGACCGGATCAACGCCCTCTCCGAGCACCTCTACCTCGCCGCCGAGCAGGATCTCGGCGCGGTGCTCGGGCACATCGAGGCGGTCAACCCCGGCCTGCTGATCCTGGACTCGGTGCAGACCATCGCCTCCGCGGAGCTGGACGGCGCACCCGGCGGTCCGGCCCAGGTCCGCGAGGTGGCGGGCGCGCTGATCCGCGCGTCCAAGGAGCGCGGCATGGCCACCCTGCTGGTCGGCCACGTCACCAAGGACGGCCAGATCGCCGGCCCGCGCCTGCTGGAGCACCTGGTGGACGTGGTGCTGAGCTTCGAGGGTGACCGGCACGCCCGGCTGCGGCTCATCCGCGGGGTCAAGAACCGCTACGGCGCCACCGACGAGGTGGGCTGCTTCGAGCTGCACGACGAGGGCATCGTGGGCCTGGCCGACCCGTCCGGCCTCTTCCTGACCAGGCGTGACAAGCCCGTTCCCGGCACCTGCCTCACCGTCACCCTGGAGGGCAAGCGCCCGCTGGTGGCCGAGGTGCAGGCGCTGATGGTGGATTCGCAGATCCCCTCGCCGCGGCGCACCACCTCGGGCCTGGAGTCCCCCCGGATCGCGATGATCCTGGCCGTGGTCGAGCGGCACGGCGGCGTGAAGCTCGGCAAGCAGGACATCTACACCGCGACGGTCGGCGGGGTGAAGCTGACCGAGCCCTCCGCGGACCTCGCGGTGGCGCTCGCGGTGGCCAGCTCCTCCACCGACACCCCGCTGCCCAGCAACCTGGTGGCGATCGGCGAGGTCGGCCTGGCGGGCGAGGTGCGGCGGGTGACGGGTGTGCAGCGGAGGCTCGCCGAGGCGCACCGGCTGGGCTTCACCCACGCCCTCGTCCCGCCGGACCCGGGCAAGGTGCCGCCGGGCATGAAGGTGGTCGAGGTGGCCGACATCGGCGAGGCGCTGCGGGCCATCCCGGGCCGCCGCCGATCGGCCGCCAAGCCGCGCACCGAGCCGCGCGGTGAGGCACCGTCGGCGCCGCCGGCCCCGCGTTCCGCCCGGGCCGCGGACCGCCCCGCGGCGTACCCCGAGGAGCTGATGGAGGGCTGGGAGCCGCTGGACTCCGACGAACTGCGCTGACCCAAGCCCTGCCGAAGCCACACACAGTTAGACTTTCCCCAGTCTCATTGGCCAAAAGGCAGTACCGAGCGGTACTGAGCGACAGAGCAACAGACCGCGGACCGGCGCACGGCGTGAGGCGCGCGGCACGGGTCGACCGGAGGAGTCACGTGGCAGCCAGCGACCGGGGGGCGGACAAGGCCTCCCGCGAGGAGGCCCTGCTGCGGGCCTCCCTCACCGCCATCGCGCCCGGTACCGCGCTTCGTGACGGCCTGGAGCGGGTCCTGCGGGCCAACACCGGCGGTCTGATCGTGCTGGGCTTCGACAAGACCGTCGAGTCCCTGTGTACCGGCGGCTTCGTCCTGGACGTCGAGTTCAGCGCCACCCGGCTGCGCGAGCTGTGCAAGCTCGACGGCGCGGTGGTGCTCGACAAGGACATCACCAAGATCGTCCGGGCCGGCGTGCACCTGATGCCGGACTCGACCATCCCCACCGACGAGACCGGCACCCGCCACCGCACCGCCGAGCGGGTCAACCGGCAGACCGGCTACCCGGTGGTCGCGGTCTCGCACTCGATGCGGCTGATCGCGATGTACGTCAACGGCACCCGCCGGGTGCTGGAGGACTCCACCACCGTCCTGTCCCGCGCCAACCAGGCGCTGGCCACCCTGGAGCGCTACAAGCTGCGCCTGGACGAGGTGGCCGGCACGCTCTCCGCGCTGGAGATCGAGGACCTGGTGACGGTCCGGGACGTCACCGCCGTGGCCCAGCGCCTGGAGATGGTCCGGCTGATCGCCACCGAGATCGCCGGCTACGTGCTGGAGCTCGGCATCGACGGCCGGCTGCTCTCGCTCCAGCTGGACGAGCTGATCGCGGGCGTGGAGCCGGAGCGCGAGCTGGTCGCCCGGGACTACTTCCCGGAGCGGGCCGCCAAGAAGGGCCGGACGGTCACCGAGGTGCTGGCCGACCTGGAGGCGCTCACCCACGCCGAGCTGCTGGACCTCCAGACCGTCGCCAAGGCGCTCGGCTACTCGGGTTCGCCGGAGTCGCTGGACTCCGCCGTTTCGCCGCGCGGCTACCGCCTGCTGGCGAAGATCCCGCGCCTGCCCAACACGGTCATAGAGCGCCTGGTCGAGCACTTCGGCGGCCTCCAGAAGCTGCTCGCCGCGAGTATCGACGACCTGCAGACCGTCGAGGGCGTCGGCGAGACCCGCGCCCGTTCGGTCCGCGAGGGCCTGTCCCGCCTTGCCGAATCGTCCATCCTGGAGCGATACGTCTGACCTGACGCGCAGCCGTACGGACGCCCGAACTCGGCGACGGCCCCCGGGGGACAGACCTCCCCGGGGGCCGTCGCACGTTCGCGGGAACCGGAGCCGCACCGAACCGGAGCCGCACCGAACGGGAGCCGTGCCGAACGGGAGCCGTGCCGCGCCGAATCGCGGAGCACCGCGGAAAACTGCACCGAACCCGCCCCCGGACGCGACGGAGCCCCCGGCCGCGCGGCGGCCGGGGGCTCCAGGAAAAGTTGACCGGTTCTCAGCTGTCCAGTCGGATCGAGGCCCGCGCCGAGACCTTGTCCCCGGAGAGCCCGGTGAGCTCCGCGAGCACCACGTAGGTGCCGCTCGGCGGCGGCGTCTGGTCGGCGGTCGCGCACTGCGGCTTGCTGCGGCTGCGGTCCCAGGTGAAGGTCTCGGTCTGGCTGCCGTTCGCGCCGAGCTGCACCCAGATGTTGCCCTTGTCGGCCGGGCAGTCGCCGGAGGACCAGACCCGGTCGTTGGTGCTTCCGCTCACCGTGATCACGGAGGCGGTGCGGCCCAGGTCCACCCGGCAGTTGGTACCGGAGGAGTTCTTGACCGTCAGGGCCAGCCGGGGCTTGTCCTTGGGCTGGTACGAGTTCTGGGTGCCGGCCAGCTCCAGCGCCACCTGCGAGGAGGCGCAGACCGGCAGCGCCATGATCTCGGGGGTGTTCACGGCCGGGGCACCGCCCGTGCCGCCGCCGCCGGTGCCGCCGGACCCGCCCGTACCGCCGCCGGTCGCCGGCGCTGCGCCGCCTCCGGGGGCCGGGTTGGCGCCGCCGGTGCCGGTGCCGCCGCTGAGGTTGACCTCGGTGCCGCCGCCGCCCGCCACCGGGCCGCCGGTGCCGCCGCCGGGACGCGCCGCGGGGCCGCTCGGGGAGGCGCCGGGCGTGATGGCCTGGGCGGGGGTCTGGTTCTGGGACTGGGACGGAACGGCCTGTGCGGCCTTGCCCGGTGAGCCGCCGTCACCGCCTCCGCCCGGGTCGATCATCAGCCAGGCGATCAGGGCGACGACCGCCGCGGCGGCGACGAGCACGACGATGCGCCGACGCCAGTAGATCGAGGCCGGCAGTGGTCCGACGGGTTGACGCAGAGAAGGCACGATCAAACTCTACGAGACTGTGTGTGGCGATTGACTCACCAACACCGCACAGTCGCCCCTTCCTTCACATGATCCGCCATTTGATCCGTTCGAGCGAGCCCCAATCGGACGATTTCCGGAGCTGCCCCGGGAGGATCCGGAGTGGCCTGATCCACTTCGGCCCGGTCGGCGGGCATGGGAGGATCGAAGGGCCATGACTGCCATCACCACCCCCGCCGTCCCTGTCTCCGCCGCCGACGCCGCCCGGCTGCCGATGCCCCTGCCGCTGTTCCACTCGACCGTCCTGGACTGGTACGAGGCGAGCAAGCGGGACCTGCCCTGGCGGACCCCCGACGCGACGCCCTGGGCGGTCATGGTGAGCGAGTTCATGCTCCAGCAGACCCCGGTTAAGCGCGTGCTGCCCGCCTGGGAGGCCTGGCTCACCCGCTGGCCGACCCCGGCCGCCCTCGCCGCCGAGCCGTCCGGCGAGGCCGTCCGGATGTGGGGCCGGCTGGGCTACCCGCGCCGGGCGCTGCGCCTGCACGCGGCCGCGGTGGCGATCACCGAGGAGCACGGCGGTGAGGTCCCGGACGACCACGCCACGCTGCTCTCGCTGCCCGGGGTGGGGGAGTACACCGCCGCCGCCGTCGCCTCCTTCGCCTTCCGCCAGCGGCACGTGGTGCTGGACACCAACGTCCGCCGGGTCTTCGCCCGCGCGGTGACCGGGGTCGAGTACCCGCCCCAGGCGACCACCGCCGCCGAGCGCCGCACTGCCACCGCGCTGCTGCCGGACGACGCGGAGACGGCGGCCACCTGGGCGGTCGGCGTGATGGAGCTGGGCGCGCTGGTCTGCACCGCGCGCGGCCCGGAGTGCGGGGACTGCCCGCTGTTCACCGCCTGCGCCTGGCAGCGGGCCGGCCGCCCGCCGTACGAGGGCCCGGCCCGGCGCGGCCAGTCCTACGAGGGGACGGACCGCCAGGTGCGCGGCAAGCTGCTCGCGGTGCTGCGCGAGGCGCACGGGACGGTGCCGCAGGCCCGGCTGGACGTGGTCTGGCCGGACGCGGTGCAGCGGGCCCGGGCGCTGGACGGCCTGGTGGCGGACGGCCTGGTCGAGCCGGTCGAGCAGGGCGTCTACCGGCTGCCCCAGTAAGCGGCGGAACACGACGGCGCCCCCCGGTGAGGGCCACCCCGGGGCGCCGTCGTGTGCGGGGCC
>NZ_JBSHAP010000127.1:0-26096 GCF_053611565.1 Kitasatospora sp. NPDC054795 | reverse complement strand
GACTCGGCTCGACGGCACCGACCGGCCTCGTCACCCGAACACGCACCCGCCCGGTCGGCCCGCACGGCAGCACGAACCACTCCGACGTGGTGCCGTACGGATCGTCCTCGTCCTGGTCCGCGCTGATGCTCGGCAGGCTGTCGAGAGCGAGGAAGGAGAGGTCCGGCAGCTCCGTCCGTGCCGCTCCGGCCCGGGTGTCCAGGAACTCCTGGAGTTCCCGGTCGAGCACCGGTCGCCGGGCCGGGGAGGGAGTGGGGTCGGACAACTCTTCGCTCCTGGCGTGATCGGAAGGGCCTGACCGTGCGCGGGGAGCACACCACGGCCGGGCGCGCCCGGCCGGACTTCCTCAACCGGCCCGGTGGCGACCGTCTCGTTGTCCATCCGGTCCGGTCTCCTGAATCGGGAGATCCACAGACCGTACACGACCCGGCCTGGTGGCGTCATGGATGAAGTCCGCGACGGCCGTCGGCCGGGAGAGGGCCACACTGTGGGAGACGCCGGGCAGTTCGAGGACGGTGGCGCCGGCCCGCCGGGCGGTGAAGCGCTGGATCTCCGGGTGCAGCGCCTGGTCGGCCCCGGTCACCAGGGCCCAGGAGGGCGTGGTGCGCCAGGCCGCCGCCGTCGGCGTGTCGCTGAACACCCGCTCGGCGACCGGGCGTTGGAGCGCCGCGAGCACCTGCGCCACCTCCTGGTCGAGGTCGGCGGCCACCAGCGACCGGAAGCACTCCGCCGGCACGGTCAGCTCCCGCTCCCGCCCGGTGCCGCCGCTGGGAAGCTCCGTGCGCCGCAGCCGGGGAATCAGCGGCGCGGGGGTGAAGCGCTCCGCGAGCGCGTCGAAGCTCTCCCCCACGTCGGGCAGGTAGGCGGCCACGTAGACCAGCGCCAGGACGTTCGGGGCGGCCGCGCCGGCCTCCGTGATCACGGCGCCCCCGTAGGAGTGGCCGACCAGGACGACCGGGCCGTCGATGCCCGCCACGACGGCGGCCAGGTAGGCGGCGTCGTGGGCGAGTCCCCGCAGCGGGTTGGCGACGGCGAGGACCGCCAGGCGGCGCCACTGGAGCTCGGCGATGACGCCGAACCAGGTACTCGCGTCGGAGCAGCCGTCGTGGACGAGCACGACGGTGGGCCGGGTGGGGGGCATGGCGGCCTTTCGGACGGCGCCGGACGTCCGGGCGCGAAGGACTGCGGGGACGGGTTCGGCAGGGTCGGCGGTCGTCGAGCGGCAGCCTGTGGTGACGATTCTCCCGGCGTGCCGACCGGCTGACCACCGACCGACGTAGGGATCGCCCGGCCGAACTTCATCGCTCTGTAGCAACGGCCCACCGGTCCTGCCGGCCGGCAGGGCCGGCAGGCCTTCGGCCGTGGACGGCGCACGCGGCCGGCCATGGGGCCGCCCCGCACGGCGTACCCTCGGGGAGCCGCGAACAGCGGCAGGGCGGGGTCGTCCGTCGGCACGGGCCGAGCCCGGCCCCGGCAGGCGAGCACGGAACGGGAAGGCGTCCATGGCAGGGTCAGGCGGTCCGCTGTCCCGTGGCGGCCTGCGCGGCCGGGAGGCCGAGCTCGAACGGCTCCAGGCGCTGATCACCTCGGTGGCCCGCACCGGAAGCGGCGGACTGGCCCTGATCCAGGGGGAACCGGGTATCGGCAAGACCACCCTGCTCGCCGAAGCCGCCGCCAGGGCCCGGGCCGCGGGCTTCTCCGTGGGCGTCGGCAGGGCCGACGAGCTGCACCACGTCGCGCCGCTCTCCTCCCTGGCCACCGCCGTCCGGCACGGCGAGCGTCCACTGCTGCCCGCCGGCGCCTTCGCCGACCTCGCCCGCCATCACGACCAGCGGATCTGGCTGGTGGAGCGTCTGGCCGAGGCCGTCGAGGCCAGGGCGGGCGGCATGCCGGTGCTGGTCGGCCTGGACGACGTCCAGTGGGCCGACGCGCTGAGCCGGTTCGCCCTGCAGCAGCTCCCGACCCGGCTGCGGACCTCGCCGGTGCTGTGGGCGCTGACTTCCCGTCCGGAGCCCTCGGGCCCGGCCGAGGAGATCGTGACGGCCGCGACCGGCGGCCTCCCGACGGTCACCGTGACCCTGGGCCCGCTGTCCGGCGCGGCCATCGGCCAGCTGGCCGGCGACACGCTCGGGGCGGCGGTCGACGGACGGGTGCGGGAGCTGTTGGACGGAGCGGGCGGCAACCCGTTCCTGGCGGTCGAGATGCTCGTGGGTCTGCGCGGCGCCGAGTCCTCGCCGGAGGCCGTGCCCCCCGGCCTGGTGGTGGGTGTGCGCGGCAGGCTCAGGTCCCTGCGGCCCGACACCCTGCGCTTCCTCCGGATGGGGGCGGTGCTGGGACGCTGCTTCGGCTTCGAGGACGCCGCCGCGCTCTGCGGCCGGTCGGGCGCCGAACTGGTCCCGGCGCTGGAGGAGGCCGTGCGGGCCGGGCTCCTGGACGACGACGGTGACCGGCTGGTGTTCCGACACGATCTGCTGCGCCAGGCGGTCTACGCCGACATCCCACCGTCGGCCCGGAAGGCCCTGCACCGCGAGGCCGCCCGCGGCCTGGTCGCCGCGGGCCGGCAGCCGATCGACGCGGTGCCTCACGTCCTCAGGGGTTCGCTGCCCGGGGACGAGGAGGCCGTGGCGTTGCTGCGGCGCGCGGCCGAGGACGTCCTGCCGGTCACGCCGGGCCCGGCGGCCGACCTGATGACGCGCGCCCTCGACCTGGTGCCGTCCGCGGGGCCGCTGCGGTTCGCCGTGGGTGAGCAGGCGGTCCTCTGTCTGACCCGGGCCGGCCGGAACCGGGAGGCGCTGTCGACGGGTGACCGGCTGCTGGCCGAGCGACCGCCGCCGGCGACCTTCGGCCGGATCCAGGCCGCCCTCGGCGGGACGCTGTGGACCATGGACCTCGCCCACGAGCTGCGCCGCCGCACCGAGGCCGCCCTCGTCGTGGGGGGCTCCGCCCCGGAGGTCCGTGCCAGGCTGGCCGCCCAGCGCGCACTGGCCCTGTCCCGGGGCCCTGACCTCGTCGCGGCGCGCGAGGCCGGCGAGGCCGCGCTGGGTGACGCCACCGCGGTCGGTGACCGGGAGGCGCAGGTCCTCGCGCTGTCCGGGCTGGGCGAGATCGCGCTGAACGCCGGTGAGAACGCGGTCGCGCTGGAGCGCTTCGCCGCGCTGAGTGCCGTCGATTCCGCCTTCCTCCCCGAGGAGGTCGTGGCGCACCTGCACATGGACGACTTCGCGTCGGGCGAACGCCTGCTCCTGCGGGCGGCGGACGGGGACGGGGCGACGCGTCAGGCCATGCTGCTGTGGGCGCAGGGCCAGCACGACCTGGGAATCGGCCGGCTCGACGACGCCGATGCCGGCTTCGTGACCATGGAGCGCCTGGAGGACGAGGTGCGGGTGCCCGTCCAGCAGGTGAACGGTCGTGTGATCCGCTCCCGGATCGCCCTGCTGTGCGGCGACCGGGAGGCGGCGCGGGAGCACCTGGTCGCCGCGCGGGAGCGGCTGGCGGTCAAACCGAACCCGGGCAACACGGCCGCGGTGCGGTTCCTGGAGGCGGTCCACGCCGAGGCCGACGGGGACACCGGGCTGGCCGTCGACCGGATCCGCCGGGTCCAGCGGGAGGGTTCCTTCATGCGGTGGCGGCTCCTGCGGGACTGGGTCGATTCCGCGATCCGCATGTCCCTGCGCGGCGGGGAGCGCGAACTCGCCGAGGACCTGGCCACGCAGGCCGAGGCCCACGCCGCACGCAACCCGGCCGTGCCGACCGCCACGGGCATCGCGGCGCAGGCCCGCGGGCTCGTGAACGGTGATCCCGCCCTGCTCGAACACTCCGTGGAGCTGCTCGGGGCGTGCCCCCGCCCGCTGGTCCGGGCCGCCGCGTACGCCGACCTCGGCCAGGCGCTCCTGACGGCGGGACACGCGGAGCGGGCCGCGGCCGCGCTGGCCCGCGCACGGAAGACGTTCGCCGGGTCGGGCGCCCACGCCGCGGCGGCACGGGTGCCACGGGCTCGGGAGGGCGCGGGGGCCGGCAGTCGCGGGGCGGCCGCCGTGCGTCGCCCCGTCCAGGGCTGGGGGGCCCTGACGGCCTCGGAGCGGAAGGTCGCGGGCCTCATCGCCCGGGGCCACACCAACCGGTCGGCCGCCGAGGTGCTCGTGGTCTCCCCGCACACCGTCAACACCCATCTGACGTCCGTCTTCCGCAAGCTGTCGATCAGCTCCCGGGTGCAGCTCGCCAACCTGGTCGCGGCCCTGCCCGACGGCTGAGCGGGGCGCGCGGCCCGGGCGTCCGGCGCTTCACGGCCCCACGCACGCCGTGGTGCTGTCACGGCCCGAGGCCGTGGTGGCGATGGTCCGGGAGGCCACCGCGCACACGACGGGTACTCCCGGGGGTGTTTAATATGCGTTCGGACGGAAGGGACCGGTCGGGCCGCTACGACGCCCCCGGAATCCGCCCCCTCGCACGACCGACCCCGGTCGCCCCGTCACCCAGTCACCCAGTCACCCGGCAAAGGCACCAGCATGATCCCACCGGCCAGCTCGTCGGTGCGGCGGATCGCCGCGCTCCTGACCGGGATCCTCGCCCTGGTGTCCGCCGCCGGGTGCGGTGACCCGACCGGTTCCCGGTCCGCCGGGGGTGAGGTGACCTCCATCACCGCGCTCGACTACTACACCGACGAAGCCGAGCACGCCCAGTGGGGCGGGATGCTCACCGAGTGCGGCAGGACCGCCGGGGTGGAGGTCCTGCACACCAGCGTTCCGGGGGCGTCCCTCGTCCCCAAGGTCCTGCAGCAGGCGTCCTCGCGCACCCTCCCCGACCTGCTGATGCTCGACAACCCGGACCTGCAGCAGATCGCCCGGACCGGCGCGCTGACCCCGCTGGACGACTACGGCATCGACTCCAGCGGCTTCTCCGAGGGCATCCTGTCGGCGGGCACCTACCAGGGATCGGTGTACGGGCTGGCCCCCGCCGTCAGCACCGTCGCCCTCTTCTACAACGAGGACATGCTCGCCGAGGCCGGCGTCGCCGTCCCGAGGACCTGGGACGAACTGAAGGCGGCGGCGGCCGCGTTGACCCGTCCCGGGCGCTACGGGATGGCGGTCGACGCCAACCCCACGTTCGAGGGCACCTGGCAGTTCCTGCCCTTCCTGTGGTCCAACGGCGGTGACGAACGGCAGTTGGACACCCCGCAGGCCGCGCAGGCGCTCCAGCTCTGGGTCGACCTGGTGAACAGCGGATCCATGTCCAGGTCCGTGCTGAACTGGACGCAGGCCGACGTCCACGACCAGTTCGTCGCCGGGAGGACGGCCATGATGATCAACGGCCCATGGCGGATCCCGGCCCTGAACCAGGAGGGGAACCCGCACTGGGGAGTGGCCCCCGTGCCCGTCCCCCGGCTGGGGCAGACCCCGGTCACCCCGCTCGGCGGTGAGGTGTGGACGGTCCCGAAGGGCGCTTCCAGGGCCCGGCAGGAGAAGGCCGCCCAGGTCCTCGCCTGTCTGAACACCCCCTCCAACATGCTCACCGCGGCCGAGCAGCACTTCACCGTGCCCTCGCGCACCGCGGTGGCCGCCCGGTACGCCGAGGAGGTCCCCTCGATGGGCGCGTTCGCCAGGAGCGTGGAGGCGGCACGCTCGCGCACCGGCGAGCTCGGCGCCGCCTGGCCGAAGGCGGCGACGGGGATCTACACCGCGGTCCAGTCCGCGCTGACGGGTGAGCGGACACCGGAGGAGGCCCTCAGGCATGCGCAGCGGATCGCGACCGCCGGCTGACCCCGCCCCGGGGCGCCTGCGGGAGCGAACGGCGCGGTGGCTGTTCATCGCGCCCGCCGCGGCGTACCTGTCGCTGTTCTTCGGCTACCCGCTCGTCAAGAACCTCGTGACGAGCTTCCAGCACTACACGGTCACCACCTTCTACACGGGTGACGCACCGTTCGCGGGGCTGCGGAACTACGCCGGGGTCCTCTCCTCGGACCAGTTCCCCCGCACCCTGCTGACCACGGTGCTGTTCACCGCCGGCTCGGTCCTGGGGCAGTTCGCGGTCGGCCTGGCCCTCGCCCTGTTCTTCCGGCGCGGCTTCCCGCTCGGCGACGTGCTGCGGGCGCTCCTGCTGCTGCCGTGGCTTCTTCCGCTGGTCGTCTCCGCGACCGTCTGGAAGTGGATGCTCGACCCCGACACCGGAGTCGTCAACGCCGTACTGCGCGGCCTGCACCTCTCGTCGTCCGGCGTCCCCTGGCTCACCGGCAGCTCACAGGCGCTGCTGTCGGTGGTCCTCGTCAACACCTGGGTCGGCATCCCCTTCAACACCGCGATCCTGTACGGCGGTCTGCGGGACATCCCCACCCACCTGTACGAGGCGGCGGAGCTGGACGGCGCCGGTCCGCTCGCGTCGTTCCGCCACATCACCTGGCCACTGCTGCGGCCCGTGGTGAACGCCGTCCTGGTACTGGACGCGGTCTACACGCTCAGGGTGCTGGACATCGTCCTCGTGGTGACGGGCGGCGGGCCGGCCAACGCCACGGAGACCCTCGCCACCCAGTCCTACGAAATGTCCTTCCGGCAGTTCGACTTCGGGCACGGCGCCGCGATGAGCAACCTGCTCGTCGTCCTGTCGCTCGTGTGCGCCCTCGCCTACCTGCGCGCCGGGCGACGCGCCGGGAGCGACCGGGAGGCGGCCCCGTGAGACGCGCGCCCCGCCGCCGCGGCCCGCTGTCCACCGTCGTCGGGATCGTCCTGCTCGCGCTGATGCTGTTCCCCGTCTACTGGATGGTGAACGCCTCCCTCCAGCCGACCGGCAACACCCTGCGAGGAGGGTGGTTCCCGCTCCGTCCGGACCTCGGCGGGTACGCCACCGCGCTGCGCGACCAGGGGCGCAACCTCGTCACCAGCCTCGTCGTGGCCCTCGGCAGCGTGCTGCTCAGCCTCGCGCTCGCCGCCCCGGCGGCCTACGCCCTGGCCCGGTTCCGGCTGCGCGGAACCGACCTCGTGCTGCTCGGCATCCTGATCACCCAGACGGTGCCGGGCATCGTCGTGGCCAACGCGCTGTACGGCGCCTACGCCGACCTGGGGCTCCTGAACTCCTGCCTCGGGCTGATCCTCGCCGACTCCACCGCGGGCGTCCCCTTCGCGATCGTCCTCCTGCACGCGTCCATGCGGAGCATCCCCGGGGAGATCGTCGAGGCCGCGCAGCTGGACGGCGCCGGCCGGCTGCGCGTCCTCCGCTCCGTGGTGCTCCCGCTGAGCAGGAACGCGCTGATCACGGCCGCCGTCTTCACCTTCCTGTTCACCTGGGGCGACCTCCTCTTCGCCCTCACGCTCACCACCACGGGAACGGTCCGGCCGGTCACGCTGGGCGTCTACCAGTACATCGGCGCCCACACGAACCAGTGGAACGCCGTCATGGCCACCACGGTCCTGGCCGCCGTTCCGGCCGCCGTCCTGCTCGTCGTCGCCCAGCGCTTCGTCACCACCGCGGCCACCGACGGAGCCCTCAGGTGAGCGGCGGTCGCGGACGGCCCGGCCCGTCACCGATCCGCGGACGGCCACCGGTCCGCCGCCCCGGTCCCGATTCCCGGATCTGGTAGGTTCACGCGATGCTCCGCCACGCCCCCCGCTGGCATGGTGTTCCGGAAGGAACACCTGTCGGGAGGGCGGAGAACCATGGCGCCGGAAGTTCGGGAGAGAGGCGCCTCCGGCGACAGCGCCACCGCGACCGCGTCGCTCTCCACCGCCCCGCTGTCCGCCGCCGCACGGGCGGAGGCCTGGCACGAAGCGGTGTCCCACACCTTCGTGCCGATGGCGGTGGACCTCCTGGAGAAGGTGCCGTCGCCCGGAACGATCGTCAGCCGCCGGCTGGGTCCGATACGGATTTCGAGGATCCAGGCGGGACCCCAGGTGGTGACGCGCGGCAGGCGCATGATCGCCGCGGACGACCCTCCGTCCCTGATCCTGAGCCTCCAGGAGCGGGGCACCGCGGTCAAGGAACAGGACGGGCGGGAGACGGTCGTCCGGCCCGGCGAATTCTCCGTCACCGACTCGTCCCGGGTGTTCCGGAAGCGGATCGACGAGGGGTTCGTCTTCACCTCCTTCCACTTTCCCCGGGAGGAGCTGGACGTGCCGGAGCGGGACCTGCGCGGGCTGACCGCGACGGCGTTCAGCGGCACCGAGGGCAGCTCCGCGCTGGTGGCGACCTACCTCGCGCAGCTGGCGCGCCAGGCGGCGGGGCTGGACCACGTCGTCGGACGCCGGGCGGCGGCCACGGCGCTCGACCTGCTGGCGATGCTCCTCGACGAGCGGGGCGGGCGCACCCGGCCGCAGAATCCGCAGAGCGCGGCCTCCTTGGAACGGGTCAAGGAGCACATCCTGCGCAACCTCCGTGATCCGGACCTGTCGCCGTCCGCCGTCGCCGAGGCGAACTTCATGTCGGTGCGCTTCCTCCACAAGCTGTTCCAGCAGGAGGGCGTCACCCTCGGCACCTGGATCCGGACCCAGCGGCTGGAGCGCTGCAGCCGGGACCTCGTGCGGCCGATGGCCGAGGAGCTCGGGGTGGCGGGCATCGCCCGCCGCTGGGGCTTCGCCAACTCCAGCCACTTCAGCCGCGCCTTCCGCGAGGCCTACGGCGTGTCACCACGGGACTGGCAGGTCGGCCTCAGACCGACGGAGTGACGCCCCGCCGACGTAGGAGTGAGAGACGTCCTTGACCGTCCCGGGGGAAGTCCCGTACAGCACCTGCGTCGGGGAGGAGGTCGAGCCCCGGTGGCGGCCGCCGTCATGGCAACGGCGGCCGCCCGGGGCTCGGGGCGGGAACGGGTCAGCGTCG
Organism: Kitasatospora sp. NPDC054795; assembly: GCF_053611565.1. Lineage (NCBI taxonomy): Bacteria > Bacillati > Actinomycetota > Actinomycetes > Kitasatosporales > Streptomycetaceae > Kitasatospora > Kitasatospora sp. NPDC054795. The sequence goes on along the minus strand of NZ_JBSHAP010000127.1, from coordinate 17,294 downwards.
CAGGGTGGTGACGGTGAGGCCCGGGGCGGAGCGGATCTCGGCCTCGGTGAAGCGCTCGGTCAGCCACTGCTTGCGGGCGTAGGCGCGGGTCTGGTCGGTGAAGCGGGAGGACGTCGGGTCGGCGGACTCGCCGTAGGTGAGCAGCGTCCGGGTGCGCGGGCCCCGGTCGGTCAGCTCGGTCGCCATCACGAAGGTGGCGCCGTGCGGGACGCTGCGGACGTCCGTCGGGTAGGTGCCGCCGCCGGCGCCCGAGTCCGGCCCGGCCGTGACGACGTTGAAGCAGCCCAGCTGGTGGGAGCAGCCGTGCAGCGGGATGCCCGCCCAGCGCTGGACGCGGCCGATCGGGGCGTCCACCGGCAGGCCGCGGCCCGCCAGGTCCTTCACCGCGTCGGCCAGCGCGCGCTGGGCGACGGGGTTGGCGGCGTCGATGCCGCGCGGGGTGGTCAGCGGCCGGGCCGGGTCGGCCGGGACCGTCTGCCAGGCGGTCGTGCCGGTCTTCGCCAGCGCGTCCCGGTACGCCTGCCAGAGCACGGTGCCCCGGCTGTCGGCGTCGGCCCTCGTGTCCCAGGCCGCGAGCACCCCGCACGCCGGGCGCACGTCCACCCGGGTGCCGTCGGACGCGGCGATCTCCGGGTGGGCGCGGCACAGGGCCACGGCGTCGTCGCGGTCGAGTTCGGCGCTCTGCACCCGGTTGCCGAACATCGTCGCCTGGAGCGAGCCGAGGGTGAAGCCGGGGGCGCCGAGGCCGTCGGTGCCGGCCCTGCGGTCGGCGATCATCCGCAGGCTGAGCTGTGTGCGCAGCATCCGCTCGGAGGCGCCCCGGTAGACGGCGGGCAGGCCGGTGATCGGCGCGTCCGCGTTGGTCAGGTACGGGCCGTTGTTGGCGTTGGCGACGTAGTCGGTGCGGGTCAGTGCCGGGTGGTTGGCGGGGCCGAAGACGCCGGGCACGAGCGCGTCCGGGTCGCGGCCCGGATCGCAGGCGGTGGTCGAACCGTCCAGCACCGGCCCGATGGCGGTGACCGCGGCCAGGCAGCGGCCGAGCTGCTCGTCGGGGAGGTGCGGGACGGCGGAGGCGTCGGTGAACCAGGTGGTGCCGCTGGAGTCGACGGCCGTCGTGTACACCCAGGGGAGGCCCTGGTAGGTGCGCTGGGCCTGGCGCAGCTGGTCGAGGTTCTGGGCCCGGCCGATCGCCAGCCACTGGTTCAGGGAGCGGAGGTTCTCGGCGTTGGCGTCGCCGAGGGTGTAGGCGTACTGCCCGGTCCAGCCCTCGGAGAGGACGTAGCCGAGGCGGGAGCGGTAGACGGTCCGGTCGACGGTGGAGAGCGTCCCGTCGGCGGCCCGGACGGTGATCCTGACGGCCTCCTGGGCCATCCGTTCGACCTTGCCGTCCACCAGGTACGCGGTCGGGTCGCCGGGCACCAGCGTGAGCCGGTGGAGGGCGTAGTGGTCCGCGTAGCTGGTGGTGTGGCTCCAGGCGAGGCCGCGGGTGTGGCCGATCTGGAGGAACGGGATGCCGTACAGTCCGGCGCCGGCGACGTCCAGGACGCCGGGGATGGTCAGCTGGGCCTGGTAGAAGCGCTGCGAACCGGCCCACTTGAGGTGGGGGTTGGCCAGCAGCAGGCCGTTGCCGTTGCGGCTGGCGTCGCGCCCGATCGCCCAGGCGTTGCTGCCGAGTTCGGGGTTGTCGGCGGAGCGGCCCGGAGCGGCGATCCGGGCCGGGCCCGCCTCGGCTCCGGACGCCCCCTCCGCGGTCGCCCCCGCGGCGCTCGCCCCGGGGGCGAGCCCGGTCCCGGCGCCGGGGACGGCCGTGGCGATCTGCTGCTTGGCGGCGGAGCTGCCCGCTTCGGTGTTGACCTCGTAGAGGATGTTCCACAGGTCGTCCGCGGTGATCGGCCCGACCCAGGCCTTCCCCCGGCAGGACGGGTCGGGGAGGTGGTCGGCGCCGGTGTCGCCCAGGTAGCGGTTGTACCCGGCGACGTAGCCGTCCACCAGCTGCCGCGCCTCGTCGGTCGGGCCGAGCGGGGCGGGGGCGGCCAGCAGCCGCCGTACCGTCCCGGTGCCCAGCACGCCCCGCTGGTAGGTGTCGCTCACCAGGTTGGTCACCAGGTCGACGGACCGGGCGTCCGGGCCGAAGTGGCGCGAGCGCTCGCCGCGCACGGTGACCACCTGGTCGGCGAGCTGGCACAGGTTGTCCTGGGCGAAGGCGTACCCGTAGCCGTAGCCGAGGCCGCCGAAGTCGCGGGCGACGACGTGCGGGACGCCGTACTCGGTCCGGCTGATCTTCGCGGTCCAGCCGCCCCGGTCGAGGTCCAGGCCGGCCCCGGGGTCGCCGTCCGCGGCCCGGGCCGCGGTGGGCACCAGGGCCGCCAGCAGCGCGGACGCCAGTCCGACCGCCACGGCCGCCGGGGTGAAACGCCTTCGGATCGCGCTGAACTGACGCTCTCTCATGTCTTCCGTTCCCGTCATGGGCCCCACGCTGACGCCGTGGTGCCCGGCCGGTCATCCCCCCTCGGGACGAACCCTCCTCGGCCGCCCGGCTGATCCGTGTACGTCTCGGCTAGGGGATGGTCCTTGCCCGCACCACCTCTACGGTCGGACGATGCGGTCCGTGGATCATCAGGGTCCGGCGCTCCGGCGGAGCCCGGCCGCCCGGGCCGGGCACCCGCCCGCAGGCGGCAAGCAGCAGGCGACAGTCCTCGCCGCCCTGTGCGCCGCCCCGGCCGCCGGCTGGATGCTCCGCCACCGCCCGGTGGCGGCCGCCGCCCCCTGAGCGGCACGCCCGCTCCACGGGCCCGCGCGGGCCTCGGATCGGCTCAGCCCACCGTGGCCGGCGCCGGGGCGGGCCGCGCCGGCTCGACCACGGTGCCGTCGGCCGCCCCGCCCAGCGTCGCCAGCCGCCGCAGGCCGGCCCGGCGCTGGAGCGCGCCGAGACCGACGGTCGCCGCGCCGAGACCGAGCCAGCCGAGCGGTCCGGCCGTCATCACCACTCCGGTCAGCAGCAGCGGCCCCACCGACTTCTGCACCGACTGGGACATCCCGGCGACCCCCAGGTACGAGGCCCGGGCACCCGGCGGGGCCAGCACCACCGCCAGCTCCCAGGAGCTCACCGAGCGCAGCAGCTCCGCCAGGGTGATCAGGACCGCCGCGCCCAGCAGCGCGACCGAGGCCACGACCGGCCCGGCGCCGGTGGCGAGCACGATCAGCAGACAGCCGCCCAGCACCGTCACCCCGTACCAGCGCAGCGCGGCGGCCGCCCCGAGCGCGCCCTCCGCCCAGGCCGAGACCCGCAGTTGCAGCAGCACCACGAGCACCGTGTTGAGCACCAGGAAGACCGGGACGACGGCGTGCGGCGCGCCGGTGTGGTGGACCAGCCAGAGCGGCAGCCCGACGTTGAGGATCGAGTCGTCCAGGTTCAGCGGCATGTCCAGCAGGACGAACCGCAGGTAGCCGCGGTCCCGCCAGGGGCTCGGCACGGCGGACGGCGTCCCGGCGGGCTCGCCGCCGGGACGGTCGCCGGGCCGGTCGCCGGCCTTCGCCGCGACCAGGCCGCGCCCGGACGGCTCCCGGGTGCGCCGGACCAGCACGGCGGCCAGCAGGTAGGACAGCCCGTTGGCCGCGATCAGCACCCGGTAGGCGTCCGCGGTGCCCACCGCCAGTCCGATCGCGGCGACGCCCGCGCCGAGCGCGTACCCGGCGTTGGCCACACTGCGGAACAGCGCCTGGTAAGTGGCCCGCCGCTCGCCCGCCACCCGGGTCGCGAACAGCATCTCCAGCGTCTTGGCGGCCCGCTCGGCCAGGCAGATCAGGGCCACCACGGGCAGCAGCGCGCCGAAGTCGTCGACCACCAGGAGCAGTCCCATCGCCCCCAGCCGCAGCAGGTGGCAGCCGATCAGCAGCCACCGCACCGAGAACCGTTCGGCCGCCCGCCCGGCCAGCGGGGACCCGGCGATCCCCGCCACCGCCCCCACCCCGAGCAGCAGCCCCAGCTGCCGCGCGTCCATCCCGCACGCATAGGTGAAGTACAGCACCGAGGCCGCCGCCCACACCCCCGTGCCGGTCCGGTCGACGCACTGCGCCAGCAGCATGATCCGCGCATCCCGCCCGCCCGGCGGCCGCCGCAGCTGCGCCATCAGTCCGTTTCCCCGCATGGAGGTCCCCCGTCGCGTGATCGACATCAATCTCGACATCAAGATACTTCACATCAAGAGACCTTTGAACCCCCGGGCCGCCGGTGGCGACGAGCGGGCAGGCTCAACCCGACCCGCCTCGACGGACCCGCGCACTCGACCGGCACCACCGGCGCAGCCCTCGACGCGCGGCGGGCGGTGCGCCACACTCTCCCCAGTAGCACCCGCGCTCCCAACGCACCGGCACGACTCAACGACCACCGCACCACGGAGAGCCGATCGGTGACCACTCGTCAACTGCTGGAGATCCCCTTCTCGTCCGGCCGGACCGGATCCGGCCCGGCCACCTGGGGCCAACGGGCCATCTGGGACGCCGTACGACAGCTGCCGCCGGCCGATGCGCCGCGCTACAACATCGCCACCGCGGCGCCGCTGGACCCGGGGCTGCCGCTACCGGTCCTGCTGACCGCGCTGGAACAGCTGCTGCACCTGCACGACTCGCTGCACACCCGCCTGCTCCCGGACGAGACCGGCGACCTCCGCCAGAGCGTGGACGGCGAAGGCACCCTGACCGTCCACCTGCTGACCGCCGGGGAAGGCCAGGATCCGGCCGGGCCGGGCGCCCGACTGCACGAGGAACTGGCGGCCCAGGCCTTCGACACCGCCGTCCAGTGGCCGGTGCGGATCGGCGCGGTGACGGCGGACGGGCTGGTCCGGCACGTCAGCCTGGTGCTCTCGCACACCGCGGTGGACGGCTCCGGAATGAGCCGGCTGGTCGCCGACCTGGCCGCGCTCTGCCTCGGCGGCTCGCCCGAGGACCTGGCCGAGCTGCGCCGGTCCACCCGACAGCCTCTGGAGGAGGCCGAGTTCCAGACCTCCGACCGGGGCCTGCGGCGCGATGCGGCGGCCCGCAAGCAGTTCGTGCGCAAGCTCCGACTGGGCCCGGCCCGGCTCTTCCCGCCGGCCGCCGAGCAGCCCGCCCGGTTCCCGAACGCGGTGCTCCGCTCCCCCGCCCTGCCCCGGGCCGTCGAGCGGGTGGCGGCCAGGCACCGGGTCAGCACGGGCTCGGTACTGCTCGCCGCGACGGCGGCGATGACCGCCCGGCTCGCCGGCTCGACCGAGGCCGTGCTGAACGTCGTGGTCAACAACCGCTTCCTGCCCGAACTGGCCGACGCGGTGAGCGTGGTCGCGGGCGACGGCCTGTTCCATCTTCCGGACGCCACGGCCGAGTTCGGCGAGGTGGTGCGCCGGACCCACGCCGCGGCGATCGGCACCTACCGGCACGCGTACTACGACAGGTCGGCCCTGGACGCCGAGGTCGCGCGACTGACCGCCGAGGGCGTCCGACTCGCGGACCGCTCCTGCGTGTTCAACGACACCCGGGAGCTCCTCCCGGTGGCGGCCGACCCCGGCGAGGACCGGACCACGCTCACCTGGCCGGTGGAGTTCGAACCGCGCCCCGGCCTGACCTACGCCCTGGACGCCCTGCAGTCCGCCGAGGCACTGAGCCTGGCCATGACGGCGGACCCGTCCCTGCTCCCGCGCGCCGCGATGGAGCGGTTCCTCTACGGCATCGAGGAGTTGATCCTCACCGAGGCCGCCGAACGCGCTTGAACCTGACACCGGTGTCAGGTTCTACCGTACCGGCATGACCACCACCGCCACCGCCACCCTGCTCACCCCGTACCGCCTCGGCCGGCTCGACCTGCCGAACCGCGTCGTCATGGCCCCGATGACGCGGTACCGGGCCACCGAGGACGGTACGCCCCTGCCCGTCGTCGCCGAGCACTACGCCCAGCGCGCGAGCGCCGGCCTGATCGTCACCGAGGGCATCTGGCCCAGCCGGCAGGGCCAGTCCGGCTGGCGCCTGCCCGGGCTGGAGACGCCCGCGCACGTGGCCGGCTGGCGCGCGGTGACCGAGGCCGTGCACGCCGCCGGCGGCCGGATCGTCGCCCAGCTGATGCACGGCGGACGCCAGGGCCACCCGCTCAACCGGCTGCTCGGCGACGTCCCGGCCGGCCCCTCCGCCGTCCCCGCCCCGGGCCCGGTGCACATCAAGGACGGCGGCAAGGCCGAGGCCGTCACCCCGCGCGCCATGACCCGCGAGGAGATCCACCGCACCGTCGCCGACCACGTCGGCTCCGCCCGCCTGGCCCTCGACGCCGGCTTCGACGCCGTCGAACTCCATGGCGCCAACTCCTACCTGATCCACCAGTTCCTGGCCGACAACACCAACCTGCGCACCGACGAGTACGGCCCGCGCACCCTCGCCGACCGGCTGCGCTTCCCGATCGAGCTGGTCACCGCCGTCGCCGAGGCCGTCGGCCCCGACCGCCTCGGCCTGCGACTGTCCCCCGGCAACCCGCAGTTCGGCATGCACGAGGCCGACCCCGCGCCGGTCTACCGCGCGCTGCTCGGCGAACTCGACGCCCTCGGCCTGGCCTACCTCCACCTCACCGACAACGACGACTACCCGGCCCTGGCCGACCTGCGACCGCGCTGGTCCGGCCCGCTGATCGGCAACGTCGGCGAGAACCGCGCCGCCACCGACCGCGAGCGCGGCGAGGCGGTGCTCGCCGCCGGCCTGGCCGACCTGGTCTCCTACGGCCGCGCCTTCATCGCCAACCCCGATCTGCCGGAACGGTTCGCCGCGAACGCCCCGCTCGCCCCCGTCGACCCCACCCACCTCTACGGCCAGGAGGCCACCGGCTACACCGACTACCCGCGCCTGCGACCGGCCGCCCGACCGTGAGCCGGATCGCGCACCGACCCGCGCACCGACCCGCGATCCGGACCGGGTTCCGGCCCGCGGAGCGACCGACGGCACCCCCGTCCTGACCGACTGTCAGTGCCACCCGCTATGGTCGGCCCCGAACGATCCCAGCACGAACAGCACCGCAGGGGGCACCATGACCACACCGGGCACCGGCCCGCTCACCACCGCCGACCTCGTGGAGGGCTGGCACCGGGCGGGCGTCCGCGAGGGCATGGCGCTGATCGTGCACTCCTCGCTCTCCAGCCTCGGCCGGGTCGAGGGCGGCGCGGCGGCCGTGGTGGCCAGCCTGCGCGAGGCGGTCGGGCCCGGCGGCACCGTCGCCGCGCCCACCTTCACCTCCGACACGGTCCGTGACCCGGCCCCCGGGCACAGCGGCGCCCCCGGCCCCGAGGTGGTCGAACTCCGTTCCGCCGTACCGCTGTTCCATTCCGGGCTGCCCTCCGCCACGGGCGCGGTGGCGGAGGCACTGCGCACCCTGCCGGAGAGCCTGCGCAGCACCCACCCGCAGGTCTCGGTCGCCGCCGTGGGCGCACACGCCCGGGAGGTCACCGCCCGGCGCTCGCTCGGCTTCGCCGTCGGCCGGGAGTCGCCCTTCGGCGCGCTGCACGACCTCGGCGGGTACGTGCTGCTGGTCGGCGTCGGCCACAACCGCAACACCTTCCTGCACTACGCGGAGACCTTCGCGCCCAACCGCCGGCTCAAGCTCCGCCGCTTCCCGATGGCGATCCAGGGCGAGCGGGTCTGGATCGAGGCACCGGACGTGGCGGACGACAACGACACCCACTTCCCGGTCGTGGGGCGGGAGTTCGAGGAGCGGTCGGGCATCCGCGAGGTCCTGGTCGGCGAGGCGGCCTGCCGCCTGGTCCCGGTCCGCGAGCTCATACCCTTCGCCGTCCGCCGCCTCACCGAACTGCTGGCGGCCGACGGGCCCGGAGCGGCATAGGCCGGGCCGACGGTCCCCGCCGTGCGCGCGGAACCGCCGGCCCGATCCTCCTGTGCCGCCCTGCCGTCAGTGACGTCCCTCGTGCACCGCGCTGGTCTCCTGGATCTTCTTCCAGGACTTCGGCTCGGCCGGCGGCTGCCCCGCGTCCCGGCCGGCGTCCGTGCCCGGCGCCGGCGAGGCCGAGGCAGCGACAGCGGTGCCCGGCGGCACCGGTCCGACGGCGGGCTTGCCCGGGGTGAACAGCCAGGTGTTCAGCAGGTCCCCGAGCTTCTTCCCGGAGACCTTCTCGGCGTAGGCCTGGAACTCCGGGATGGTGGCGTTGCCGTAGCGGCGCTCGGTGGGCCAACCCTTCAGGATCTGGAAGAACTTCTCGTCCCCGACGGCGTTGCGCAGCGCCTGGATGGCCAGCGCGCCGCGGTAGTACACCGCGAGGGAGAACTGGTTGTCCTCACCCGGGTCGCCCGGCTTGACGGTCCAGAACGGGTCGTCGGCCGGGCGTGAGGCGTAGATGTAGTCGGCCAGTTCCTGTGCGGTGCCCTCGTTCTCGTGCTCCGACCAGAGGAACTGCGAATACTCGGCGAAGCCCTCGTTCAGCCAGATGTCGGACCAGCGGGAGAGCGAGACGCTGTCGCCGTACCACTGGTGGGCCAGCTCGTGCACGACCACCGACGTATTGGTGCCCCTGGCGAACAGCCCGGGGCCGTAGGAGACCCGGGTCTGGGTCTCCAGGGCGCCATTGGACGGGGTGTTGGCGACGTAGCCGCCGACGGAGCTGAACGGGTACTCGCCGAAGTAGCCGCTCAGCCAGTCCACCAGCTCGCCGGTGCGCTCGATACTCGCCCGCGCCGCGGCAGCGTTGTCACCCAGATCCTTGCTGTACGCGTTGTAGACCGGCAGCCCGCTCACCGTGGTGTCCCGGGTGACGTCGAACTTGCCGATCGCCAGCGTGGCCAGATAGGTCGCCTGCGGCTTGTTCTCCCGCCAGCTGTACCGGGTCCAGCCCGCCTGCGAGCCGGTGCCGGTCAGCACGCCGTTGCTGATCACCTGGTTGCCGTCCGGCACCAGCACCGAGACGTCGAAGGTCGCCTTGTCGCTCGGGTGGTCATTGCTCGGGAACCACCAGCCGGCCGACACGGGCTCGCCGGCCACCACCGCACCGTCCGGAGTGCGGCGCCAGGCGGTGTAGCCGCCGTACTTCTCCACGGTGGACGGCACATCCTTGTAGCGCACCACCACGGTGGCCTGGGCACCCTTGGCCAGCGGCCGGGCAGGGGTGATCTCCAGCTCCTGATCGCCGCTGGTGGCGAAGGTCGCGGGCCGCCCGTTGACCCGGACCTCGGAGACCTTCAGCGCGAAGTCGAGGTTGAACCGGGAGAGGTCCTGGGTCGCCGTGGCCAGGATCGTGGTGGTGCCCTCCAGCTCGTCGGTGGCGGGCTGGTACTTCAGCCGGATGTCGTAGTGCGACACGCTGTACCCGCCGTTGCCGAGGGTCGGGTAGTACGGGTCCCCGAGCCCGTCCGCGCCGGGCTGGAAGTCGGCGGCGGAAGCGGGAACGGCCAGGAACAGGCTCAGGGCACTGGCAGCGGAGACGATCAGCCTCTTGCGCACATGGTCCTCCAGGAATCACCGGAACGACGGGGTCGAATCGATCCTTCTCCCGTCAACCCCTCGCCCACTCCCCGATCGTGAGATCTTCATGAAAAGAAACGCGCCGAAATGACGGCTCCGCGACACCGCCGCGGAGCCGTCACATCGGCCGGTACGACATGTCGTCAGTTATGGGCTTCGTGAACCGAGTTGGTCTCCTGGATCTTCTTCCAGGACTTCGGCTCGGCCGGGGACTGCCCCGCGTCCCGGCCGGCGTCCGTGCCCGGCGCCGGCGAGGCCGAGGCAGCGACAGCGGCGCCCGGCGGCACCGGTCCGACGGCGGGCTTGCCCGGGGTGAACAGCCAGGTGTTCAGCACGTCGCCGAGCTTCTTCCCGGAGACCTTCTCGGCGTAGGCCTGGAACTCCGGGATGGTGGCGTTGCCGTAGCGGCGCTCGGTGGGCCAACCCTTCAGGATCTGGAAGAACTTCTCGTCCCCGACGGCGTTGCGCAGCGCCTGGACGGCCACCGCGCCGCGCTCGTAGACCGCACCGGAGAACTGGTCGTCCGGGCCCGGGTCGCCCGGCTTGATCTTCCAGAACGGGTCGTCGGCCGGGTGCGAGGCGTAGACGTAGTCGGCCAGTTCCTGCGCGGTGCCCTCGTTCTCGTGCTCCGACCAGAGGAACTGCGCGTACCGGGCGAAGCCCTCGTTCAGCCAGATGTCGCTCCAGCGGGAGAGCGAGACGCTGTCGCCGTACCACTGGTGGGCCAGCTCGTGCACGACCACGGAGGTGTTGGAGCCCTTGGCGAACTGCCGGGGGCTGTAGAAGATCCGGGTCTGGGTCTCCAGGGCGTAGCCGGTCGGCACATTGGGGACGTAGCCGCCGACGGAGCTGAACGGGTATTCGCCGAAGTAGCCGCTCAGCCAGTCCACCAGCTCGCCGGTGCGCTCGACGCTCGCCCGCGCCGCGTCGGCGTTCTCCCCGAGGTCCTTGCTGTACGCGTTGTAGACCGGCAGCCCGCCGGCCGTGGTGTCCTGGGTGACGTCGAACTTGCCGATCGCCAGCGTGGCCAGGTAGGTCGCCTGCGGCTTGTTCTCCCGCCAGCTGTACCGGGTCCAGCCCGCCTGGGAGGTGGTGCCGGTCAGTACGCCGTTGCTGATCGCCTGGGTGCCGTCCGGCACCAGCACCGAGACGTCGTAGGTGGCTTTGTCGCTCGGGTGGTCGTTGCTCGGGAACCACCACCAGGCCGCCTCGGGCTCGTTCGCCGCGATCCCGCCGTCCGGCGTGCGGTGCCAGCTGGTGAAGCCGTACCGCTTCACGGTGGAGGGCACGCCCTTGTAGCGCACCACCACGGTGGCCTGGGCGCCCTTGGCGAGCGGCCGGGCGGGGGTGATCTCCAGCTCCTGATCGCCGCTGGTGGCGAAGGCCGCGGGCCTTCCGTTGACCCGGACCTCGGAGACGTTCAGCGCGAAGTCGAGGTTGAACCGGGAGAGGTTCTGGGTCGCCGTGGCGAGGATGGTCGTGGTGCCCTCCAGCTCGTCGGTGGCGGGCTGGTACTTCAGCCGGATGTCGTAGTGGGAGACGCGGTAGCCGCCGTTGCCGTAGGTCGGGTAGTACGGGTCTCCGACCCCGGCCGCGCCGGGTTGGAAGTCGGAAGCCGAGGCGGGAACGGCCAGGAACAGGCTCAGGGCACTGGCAGCGGAGACGATCAGCCTCTTGCGCACGTGGTCCTCCAGGGATCACCGGAACGATGGGGTCGGATCGATCCTTGTCCCGGGTGCGCCCCGTCCACTCCCAAATTGTGAGATGTTCATGAAAAGAAACCCGCCGACATGACGGCTTCGCAGCGCTGCCGCGAAGCCGTCACACCGTCCCGTGGGCCCCACCCGACACTCGCACCCCACCCGTCGCTCCCGCCCCACCCGCCGCTCACGCTCCGAGCGTCACCGGCGCCCGCACCAGCGAGCCGTACTCCGTCCACGAGCCGTCGTAGTTCTTCACGTGCGGGTACCCGAGCAGCTCGGTGAGCGCGAACCAGGTGTGCGCGGAGCGCTCGCCGATCCGGCAGTACGCGATCACCTCGCGCTCCGCTTCCACGCCCTTCCCCGCGTACAGCTCCCGCAGCTCCTCCGCCGAGCGGAACGACCCGTCGTCGTTGGCCGCCTGCGACCAGGGGACGTTGACCGCGCCCGGGATGTGCCCGGGCACCTGTGCCTGCTCCTGCGGAAGGTGCGGGGGTGCGATCAGCTCGCCCCGGAACTCGGCCGGCGAGCGGACGTCCACCAGCACCGCGTCCGCCCCGGGCTTGGCGAACACCTCCGCCTTGGCCAGGACCTCGTCCCGCAGCGCCCGCAGCTCCGGCCGTTCGGGCCCGCCGATCCGGTAACCGGTGTGCTGGTAGTCCATCACCTCGGGGGTGAGCTCCCGCCCCTCCAGCTCCCACTTCTTGCGCCCGCCGTCCAGCAGCCGCACCGGCCCGTAGCCGCGCAGCCGCAGCAGCCAGTAGGCGTAGGCGGCGAACCAGTTGTTGTTGCCGCCGTAGAGCACCACGGTGGTGTCGTCCTCGACCCCCGCCGCCCGCAGCAGGTGCTGGACGCCGTCGCGGTCGACGTAGTCCCGGCCGACCTGGCTGTGCAGGTCGGTGGTCCAGTTCCAGCCGACCGCGCCGGGGATGTGGTCCCGGTCGTAGGCCTCGGTGTCCTCGTCCACCTCGACGACCCGGATCGTCCCGTCGTCCAGGTGGTGGGCCAGCCATTCGGTGCGGACCAACGCCTCGGGGTGCGCGTAGCCGTTGCCGGTCATCCCAGGCCTCCTTCGCTCTGCCCAGGTCGCTGCGCCCGACCGGGGCACGGTGGGCCGCACGAGGACGGCAGGGCGTACGGGCACGGCGAGGCGCCGGCGACCGGGCCGGACAGTTCGAACCTACGCCGCCCGTCCGGCCCCGGCCACCCCGGCCGGGAGATCCGCCCGGGCACCCTCGCCCGGGAAGCCCGCCCGTGCGCCGTCAGCCCTGCGCCGCGCCGTCGAGCCGCGCCACGTAGTACAGGTTCAGCACGTCCCCCTCGACCCGCTTCGCCTCGACCGAGCGGAACCCGGCCACCGCCAGCATCCGCCGGGCCGTCTGCTCGCCCCAGACCGTCCCGAGGCCCTCCCCGCCCTCACCGAGCGAGACCGTCATGCAGTAGAAGGTCGAGAAGGTGTAGAGCGCGGGCGCCAGCGGGTGGCCGATGTTCTCCGCCAGCTCGCTGCCGGCGGCGATGTCGCCCATCAGGAAGACGCCGTCGGGCCGCAGCGCGCCCGCGACGGCGGCCGGCGTGCGGGTCGGGCGGGCCAGGTCGTGGATCACGTCGAAGGCGGTGACCAGGCCGTACTCCCCGGTCAGCCCGGCCGAGTCGGCGACCTCGAACCGGGCGTTGCGCAGGCCCGGTTCGGCCGCCGCCGCGCGGGCGGCGGCGATCCCCTCGGCGGAGATGTCGATGCCGGTGAACCGGCTCTCCGGGAAGGCCCGGGCGAGCACCGTGACGGCGTGCCCCTGCCCGGTGCCGATGTCCACCGCGTCGATCCCGGCGCGCAGCCGCTCGGTCAGCCCGTCCGCCAGCGGCACGATCGCGTCCACCAGCGCCAGGTCGTACACCCGGGCGCTCTCCTCGGCCTGGAGCCGCTGGAAGCGCGGGTACGCCGAGTACGGCATGCCGCCGCCGGTGCGGAAGTGCCCGAGCAGCTCCTGTTCGACCTCTCCCATCATCGCGAGGAAGGGCATCATCCCGGCCAGGTTGTCCGGCCCGGCCGCCCTGGTCAGTGACGCCGCGTGCCCGGGCGGCAGCACGTAGGCGCGCTCCTGCGGGTCGTACTCCACGAAGCCGGCGACGACCATGCAGCCGAGCCACTCGCGCACCTAGCGCTCGTTCAGTCCGGCGGCCCGCGCGATCTCCTCGCCGGTCGAGGGGGCGAGTCCGGCCATCAGGTCGAACAGTCCGGTCTGGTGGCCGATGCTGACCATCAGTGCCAGGCAGGCGTCGTTGAGGACCTGCAGCACGCGCCCGCCGAAGGCCTCCTGTCTCACCGCGTCCGGTTCCCGTACGGACATGACTTCCTCCTCCGCGGCCGGGACGGCACCCCCCTCGTCAGTCACGCTGCGCCGCTCACCCGAACGGCCCCACAGCATGGGCGGTGGGGCCGTTCGGCGGATGGTCCGGCGGCTCCCGACGTGGCGCCGGACCGTTCGGATCGGCGGTGACGGTCCGTTCAGGAGAAGACGACGGAGCGCAGCTTCAGCCGGTCGCCGAGCTTCTTGCCGGGGTTCATGACGTAGAACACGTCACCCTCGCAGCCGAAGTCCAGGTAGACCGTGGCCGTGGAGCGGGTGAGGTTCTCCGGCGCGAAGCCCGGAGCGTCCTCGGTCGTCCACGGCAGGTCGATGCACTCGCCGCTCCGCGGGTCGGCGAGGCCGGTCAGGACCCCGGGGCCGACCTTGTAGAGGAAATCGCCCTCCGCGGCGTTGGCGGAGAAGGGAACGGCGAGGACGAGGGCGACGGCGCTGGCGGCGGCGAGCACGGCGTTGCGGAGACGCATGGGTGAGGGCCTTTCAGGTGGTACCCGGCGGTACCCGGATTCATCGGTGCGAGATCACCCTAGAGGCCCAAAATCTGCAAAAACGGTTCTTCTAATCCACCTATTCGAGTGGTTTAAGGGTTAAAACCGCTACCCTTCACCCTGTGGAGGGTCACCGGAAACCCCGTCAGTTCGGCGGAGCGGTGAAGTAGTACCCCGAGTCGACGAGCACCGGCAGGTACGCCTTCAGCGCCGCCACCGTCTGCGAGCGGTCCCCGCCGCCGTCGTGGTTGAGCACGATCGACCCGGGCCGGACGTTCTTGAGGATCCGGTCGATGATCGCCGAGGTTCCGGGCCGGGCCCAGTCCCTCGGGTCCACCGACCAGGCCATGTTCCGCATCCCGAGGTCGGCGGCCACCTTGAGCGAGGCCTCGGACCAGTCCCCGCCCGGCGCGCGGAACCAGGTGGGCTGCCGGCCGGTGGTGCGGTGCAGCAGGTCGGAGGTGCGCTCCAGCTCGTCCCGCACCTTGGTCTCGGACAGGTGCCGCAGGTCCGGGTGGGTCCAGGTGTGGTTGGCGATGTGGTGGCCGCGGTCCGCGATCTCCCGCACCAGGGCGGGGTGCTCGACCACGTTCTCGCCGATCAGGAAGAACGTCGCCCTGATCCCGTACTGCTCCAACAGCGTCAGCACGGTCGGCGTGTGGCGGGGGTCCGGGCCGTCGTCGATGGTGAGCGCCACTACCCGCCGCTCCGGGTCCAGTTCGTACACCGGCTTGGCCTCCGCCTCGGTGAGCACGCGGCTCACGGGCACCGCACTCGGCGCGGCGGACGGCGGCGCCGACGAGGACGCCGCGGACGGCGTGCCCCCCAGGACCACCGGCGGCGCGGCACCCGACCCTCCCGGCGCCCCCCCGGGCCCCGCCGGGGCGGCGGCGCCGCCCACCCCGTCCGCGGCTCCGCCCTCCCCGCCGCCCACGTGGCTCCGACATCCGGCAGCCGTGCCCAGGAGGGACATTCCCGCCGCAACCAGTAGCAATCTGCGCGAAGTAATCTGACGATCTGACAGCATTGTGGATGCATGCCCCGGCCGTCGCCGCCCCTCCCGGGGGCAACTCCGACGGCCCCGATCACCACTCCGACGGCCCAGGGCCACCGGCCGTCCACCCCGCTTCCGAAGATCTTCCACGGATCTTCCCCGACCGGACGCTCCACCTCCTGTCCGGACCGCTACGCTGTGCCTTCCCCAGTGTGATGATCTGCCATCAGAGGACGTGGCCATGACGACAAGTCAGGACTCCCCCCGCCCGGGCCCGCAGGACGACGACTCCCCCGAGCTCAGCCAGTGGGAACGTTTCGGCGTCGACACCACCGCCCCGCACTCTGCGCGCGTGTACGACTACTGGCTGGGCGGGAAGACCAACTTCCCGCCGGACCGCGCCATGGGGCAGGCCATCGAGCAGGCCGTTCCCAGCGTCAAGGCGATGGCCAAGGCCAACCGGGCGTTCCAGGGCCGGGCCGTGCGCTACCTGGCCCGGGAGCACGGCATCCGCCAGTTCCTCGACCTCGGCACCGGCATCCCGACCTCGCCGAACACCCATGAGATCGCCGAGGCGGTCAGCCCCGGGACCCGGGTGGTCTACGTCGACAACGACCCGATCGTGCTCGCCCACGCCCGCGCGCTGATGGTCTCCAGCCCGGCCAGCCGCACCACCTACATCCACGCCGACCTGCGCAAGCCCGAGGAGCTGTTCGCCGACCCGGCGCTCACCTCCACCCTCGACCTCACCCAGCCGGTCGGCCTGCTGATGATCGCCGTCCTGATGCTGATCGCCGACGAGGACGACCCGTGGGGCCGGGTGGCCGCGCTGCGCGACGCCCTTCCGGCCGGCAGCTGCATCGCCCTGACCACCCCGACCCCGGACTTCGACCCGGAGGCCGTCGGCAAGGTCGCCGAAGCCGCCCGGGCCGGCGGGATGACCCTGGTGCCGCGCGGCTACGACGACGTGGTCCGCTTCTTCGACGGCTGGGATCTGGTCGAGCCGGGCGTCGCCCCGGTGCTGGCCTGGCGCCCGGACGGCGAGCCCCCGGCCGACCCGAAGGCCGCGTACTACTGGGGCGGCGTCGCCATCAAGCGCTGACCGACGAACGCCGGGTGGGACGGCCGCGAACCGTCCCACCCACCGCGGCCGTCACTTCAGCAGCCGCGACAGCCGCCGGTCCGCCAGCGGCCTGCCCCCGGTCTGGCAGGTCGGGCAGTACTGGAACGAGGAGTCCGCGAAGGACACCTCACGAATCGTGTCCCCGCAGACCGGGCAGGGCTGACCGGTCCGGCCGTGCACCCGCAGCCCGAGCTTCTTCTCCGCCTTCAGCTCCCCCGCCGCCAGCCCGCGCGAACGCTCCACCGCCTCGCGCAGCGTGCCGCCCAGCGCCTCGTACAGCCGGGCCACCTCGTCCTCCGTCAGGCTCCCGGCGAGCTTGTACGGCGACATCCGGGCCGCGTGCAGCACCTCGTCCGAGTAGGCGTTGCCCACCCCCGCCAGCACACCCTGGTCCCGCAGCACGCCCTTGAGCCGCCGCCGCTCGCCGTGCAGCAGCGCCGCGAAGTCCGCCAGGGCGAACGCCGGGTCCAGCGGGTCCGGCCCGAGCCGGGCCACCCCCGGCACCTCGGCCGGATCCCGCACCACGTACACCGCCAGCCCCTTCTTCGACCCCGCCTCGGTGAGGTCGAACCCGTCCCCGGCCTCACCCGCCAGCCGCACCCGCAACGCCAACGGGTTGCGCGGCCCCGGCCGCGGCGGCTCGACGGGCAGGCCCTCCTTCCACCGCAGCCAACCGGCCCGGGCCAGGTGAACCACCAGGTGCAGCCCCTCGGCCTCGACATCCAGGAACTTCCCGCGCCTGCCCACCGCCCCGACCGTCCGCCCCTCCAACGCCGTCACCGGCGGTTCGTACGTCTTCAACGCACTGATCGCCACCGGCTGCACCCGAGCGATCACCCGCCCGATCAACCGCTCGGACAAAAAGACACTCAACGCCTCGACCTCGGGCAGCTCCGGCATGCGCCCAGTCTCCCCCACCCCACCGAGAGCAGCACCCCCACCCGCCCGCACCCCTTCCCCCCACCCCAGCAAGAGGAGCACCCCCCGCCCCCGAGAGCACCCCGAACCACCCCCAGCGCGAAAGGTGCCCCTCCCCGCGAGAGGGACGCGCTGCGGAAGGAGGCGGCGCAGGGGGTGGGTGCGGAGAGGGGCGTAACGGGTGATTTTCAGACTGCCAACGACGCCCAGCGCCCCACCCACAGGGTCGGCAG
>NZ_JBSHAP010000126.1:0-26178 GCF_053611565.1 Kitasatospora sp. NPDC054795 | reverse complement strand
GACCGTTTCCGGTCGCGGGGGCCTCGGCGGTGCACCGGCCCGGCGCCCCTGGCAACAGGGCGCGTCGGGCATCGGGCGCGTCGGGCGTCAGGCGTCGAGCTTCTCGCGCTCGGCCTGCTCGGCCTTCTTCGAGGCCCGCAGGCTGGTGAAGGTGGTGATCGCCAGGACCACCACGATGAAGCCCAGCGAGAACGGGATGCCGATCTCCGGGGCCCAGTCCGCGCCCGCCTCGTGGGCGGCGTGCAGCACCAGCTTCACACCGATGAAGCCGAGGATCACCGACAGGCCGTACGACAGGTGGACCAGCTTCTTCAGCAGGCCGCCGATCAGGAAGTACAGCTGGCGCAGACCCATCAGGGCGAAGGCGTTGGCGGTGAAGACCACGTACGGGTCCTGGGTCAGGCCGAAGATGGCCGGGATCGAGTCCAGTGCGAACAGCACGTCGGTGGTGCCGATCGCCAGCATGACGATCAGCATCGGGGTGATCAGCCGGCGGCCGTTCTCCCGGACGAACAGCTTGGTGCCGCGGTAGTCCTCGGTGGCCGGGAAGCGGCGGGTGATCGACTTGAGGACGCGGTTCTCCTCGAACTCCTCCTCGCCCTCCTCCTCGGCGCGGGCCTCCTTGATCAGCTTCCAGGCCGTCCAGATCAGGAAGCCGCCGAAGATGAAGAACACCCAGGAGAACTCGGAGACCAGGGCGGCGCCGCCGGCGATGAACACCGCCCGGAGCACCAGCGCGATGATCACACCGAACATCAGCACGCGCTGCTGGTAGATCCTGGGCACCGCGAACTTGCCCATGATCAGGATGAACACGAAGAGGTTGTCGACACTGAGCGACTTCTCGGTGATGTAGCCGGCGAAGAACTCACCCGCCGGCTGCGCACCGGAGTGCCACCAGAGGAAGCCACCGAAGAGGACCGCCAGGACGACCCAGACGGCCGTCCAGATTCCGGCCTCCTTGATCGAGACCTCGTGCGGCTTGCGCCCTCCGATGAAGAAGTCCGCCACGATCAGTGCGATCAGCACCAGGATCGTGGAGACCCACATGGTCATGGAAACGTCCACTACTGCTCCTCCGGCAGGTAGGCGAGACAGTCATCGTCACTGCCGGAGGTCTCTTCCGCCCATCGGGCCAGCGCCCCGGGGTGCCACGACGGGCACCCGTGATGACGGGGTCGGCTGTCGAGGAATACTCCCCTCCGCTGCCAACGAGAGTAACAGGGAAGACAAGGAAAGGTAAAGAAGGTAAAGAACCGTCAGAGATACGGCTCGATCGCCGGCAGCAGGTCCTGGAAGGTGCGCCCCTTGGCCGGCGCGCCGATCGCCTGCATCTCCCAGCCGCCGTCGCCGTCCCGGACCACCTTGGCCATGATCTGCCCGGTGTGCGGCCCGCCGCCCGCCAGCTCGTAGCGGGCCAGCTCCAGCCCGGTGGTCTCGTCCACCAGCCGGCAGTGCGCCCGCTGCACCTCGGCGAAGGTCTGCCCGGTGTACGAGCTGACCGTGAACACCACCTGGGTGATGTGCACGGGCACGTGCGCCAGGTCGACCAGGATCGCCTCGTCGTCCTCGGCCCCGGAGCCGCCCTCCAGGTTGTCCCCGGTGTGCCGCACGGAGCCGTCGTTGCTCTCCAGGTGCGAGAAGAACACCACGTCGGACGGGGTCCGCTCGGCGTACAGCAGCGCCGAGGCGTCCAGATCGATCTTCCGGGTGCGACTGCCGAACAGCCCGCGCTTGGGGGCGGCCCGCCAGCCGAGGCCCATCCGGACCACGGTCAGGGCGGCGCCCTGCCCCTTCTGGAGGCTGACCCGCTGCCCCTTGGCCAGGTTCACCGACACGACGTTGTCCTCTCTGCCGGCCGCGCGGTCACACCCGCGCGGCTCCACGGTGGAACACCCCGTCGCCGTCCCCCGGCTGAGGCCCCCTCTGCGTACGGCCCGCAACCCCGTCCCGAGGGCACGATGCCGCAGGCCAGCCTAGGCCCTGCGGCACCCCGGCCTCCCCCGGGTTTCCCCGTTTGTGGCAAGCCTGAGACACCCGCGGGCTTGACCGGTGTCATTCCGGCCAAGCCCGGTCGCCGCGCGGGCGCGCTCGCGCGGGTCGCCTACGCCACACCCGCCTCGCGCATCTGCCGCAGTTCCTTCTTCAGCTCCTTGACCTCGTCACGCAGCCGGGCCGCGACCTCGAACTGGAGGTCGGCGGCGGCCGTGTGCATCCGGTCGGTCATCTCCTGGATGAGGTCCGCCAGTTCGGCGGCGGGCAGGGACTTGGCCGGCTTGCGCTCCGCGCCCAGCGACGGCACCGGGGCCTTGCCCTTGCCCTGGTTGCGGTAGCCCGTGGAGAGCAGCTCGTCGGTGTCCACGTCCTCGCGGGCGAGGGTGTCCAGGATGTCGCCGATCTTCTTGCGCAGCGGCTGCGGGTCGATCCCGTGCTTCTTGTTGTAGGCCTGCTGCACGGCCCGGCGGCGGTTGGTCTCGTCGATGGCCTTCTCCATCGAGGGAGTGATCCTGTCCGCGTACATGTGGACCTGGCCGGAGACGTTGCGGGCGGCACGGCCGATCGTCTGGATCAGCGAGGTGCCGGAGCGCAGGAAGCCCTCCTTGTCCGCGTCCAGGATCGCCACCAGCGACACCTCGGGCAGGTCCAGGCCCTCGCGCAGCAGGTTGATGCCGACCAGCACGTCGTACCGGCCCGCCCGCAGCTCCCGCAGCAGCTCCACCCGGCGCAGCGTGTCCACGTCGCTGTGCAGGTACCGGACCCGGATGTCCAGGCCGAGCATGTAGTCGGTGAGGTCCTCGGCCATCTTCTTCGTCAGCGTGGTGACCAGGACGCGCTCGTCCCGCTCCACCCGCTGACGGACCTCGTGCACCAGGTCGTCGATCTGGCCCTCGGTCGGCTTGACGATCACCTCGGGGTCGATCAGGCCGGTCGGGCGGATGATCTGCTCGACCTGGCCGTCGCCGCGCGACAGCTCGTACGGGCCTGGCGTCGCCGACAGGTAGACGGTCTGGCCGATCCGCTCCAGGAACTCCTCCCACTTCAGCGGGCGGTTGTCCATCGCGGAGGGCAGCCGGAAGCCGTGCTCGACCAGGGTGCGCTTGCGCGAGGCGTCGCCCTCGTACATCGCGCCGATCTGCGGGACGGTGACGTGCGACTCGTCGATGACCAGGAGGAAGTCGTCCGGGAAGTAGTCGAGCAGGGTGTTCGGCGGGGAGCCGGGCTCACGGCCGTCGAAGTGCATCGAGTAGTTCTCGACGCCCGAGCAGGTGCCGATCTGGCGCAGCATCTCGATGTCGTAGGTGGTGCGCATCCGCAGCCGCTGGGCCTCCAGCAGCTTGCCCTGCTTCTCCAGCCGGGCGAGCGTCCCCTCCAGCTCCTTCTCGATGCCGGTGATCGCGCGCTCCATGCGCTCGGGGCCGGCCACGTAGTGCGAGGCGGGGAAGACGTGGACGGATTCGTCCTGGCTGATGATCTCGCCGGTGAGCGGGTGCAGGGTGTACAGCGCCTCGATCTCGTCGCCGAACATCTCGATCCGGACGGCGAGCTCCTCGTAGACCGGGAAGATCTCGATGGTGTCGCCGCGGACCCGGAAGGTGCCGCGGGTGAAGGCCACGTCGTTGCGGGCGTACTGGATGTCGACGAAGCGGCGCAGCAGGTCGTCCCGGTCGATCTCCTGGCCGACCTTGAGCCGCACCATCCGGTCGACGTACTCCTGCGGGGTGCCGAGGCCGTAGATGCAGGAGACCGAGGCGACCACGATGACGTCCCGGCGGGTGAGCAGCGAGTTGGTCGCCGAGTGGCGCAGCCGCTCGACCTCCTCGTTGATCGAGGAGTCCTTCTCGATGTAGGTGTCCGTCTGCGGGACGTACGCCTCGGGCTGGTAGTAGTCGTAGTACGAGACGAAGTACTCGACGGCGTTGTTCGGCAGCAGCTCGCGGAACTCGTTGGCCAGCTGCGCGGCCAGCGTCTTGTTCGGCGCCATCACCAGGGTGGGGCGCTGCAGCTTCTCGATCATCCAGGCCGTGGTGGCCGACTTGCCGGTGCCGGTGGCACCGAGCAGCACGACGTCCTTCTCCCCTCCCCTGATCCGCCGTTCCAGCTCGGCGATCGCCGCCGGCTGGTCGCCGTTCGGCTGGAAGGGACTGACGACCTCGAAGGGCGCCACGGACCGCTCAATACTCGTGATGGGACGCACCACTCAACGGTACGACCCACCACTGACAAGCGAGGCCGGTTCGATCAGGCCGCGTGGGCCTCCAAGCTCATGGCCGGCTCCCGGGCGGGGTCGATCCGCACGACGGAGTCGAAGGCGGCGGCGGGCCGGTGCTCCGCCTCGCTCGGCAGTGGGAACAACTGCTGGGCGAGGGGGAGGGCCACGGGTCAGGCCTTGGCGCTGTCCCGGGCGAGGGCGACCAGGCGGGAGATGGCGCGCAGGTACTTCTTGCGGTAGCCGCCGCGCAGCATCTCCTCCGGGAAGACCCGGTCGAAGGGCAGGCCGGAGGCGGTGATCGGCAGCTCGCGGTCGTACATGCGGTCGGCGAGGACGACCAGGCGCAGCGCGGTGGACTGGTCGTCGACCTGCTTGACGCCGCGCAGGCAGACCGCGGTGACGTCGTCCAGCAGCGCGCCGTAGCGGCTGGGGTGGACGGCGGAGAGGTGGGCGAGCAGGGCGTCGAAGTCGTCCAGCGAGGCGCCGGGGGTGCGGTCCGCGACGTCTCCGACGGCCTCGTCGGAGTACGGCGGCGGGGCGTCCGGCAGGCCGCGGTGGCGGTAGTCCTGGCCGTCGATCCGCATCGGGCGGAAGTGCGCGGACAGGCCCTGGATCTCGCGCAGGAAGTCGGCGGCGGCGAAGCGGCCCTCGCCGAGCTTCTCCGGCAGGGTGTTCGAGGTGGCGCACAGCTTCACCCCGTTCTCGACCAGCCGGCCGAGCAGGGTGGATACGAGCACGGTGTCGCCCGGGTCGTCCAGCTCGAACTCGTCGATGCAGAGCAGCGTGTGCCCGGAGAGGGTCCGCACGGCCTGCTGGAAGCCGAGCGCGCCGACCAGGTTGGTCAGCTCGACGAAGGTGCCGAAGGCCTTGGGGCCGGGGGCGGCGTGCCAGAGCGAGGCGAGCAGGTGGGTCTTGCCGACGCCGTAGCCGCCGTCGAGGTAGACCCCGGCGGGGCCGGTGGGTGCGGGGGCGGAGCGTCGGAACCAGCTGCGCTTGGGCGGCGAACCGTTTCCTCCGCCGAGGGTGGCCGCGAACTGCTCCAGGACCTGGACGGCCTCGTACTGGCTCGGCTGGGTCGGGTCCGGGATGTACGTCCCGAAGCTCACGTCGGCGAACCGGGGCGGCGGGACCATCTCGGCGACCAGCCGCTCGGCGGGCACGACGGGACGGCGGGAGGTGAGCGCGATCGGGGAGCCGGACACGAGTGCGGCGGCTATCGGCTCGTTCGCGGTTGCGTAGTGGGAGGCTGCGGGCACATCAGTAGAGGGTACGCCTGCCCCGGACGCCGTCCGAACGACCCGCGGCCCCGGACGGAGCAGGGCCCGCGGTGGAAGACTGGGATCATGCAACAGTTGATCAGCCCGCTGGGCGGCCGGCCCGCGGATCCGGCCGCACTGGAATCGCTCGCCGCCGTCTACGCGTACCCCGAACAGGTGAATCAGGGGCGCCCCTGGCTGCGCGCCAACATGGTGTCCGGCCTGGACGGCGGGGCCAGGCTGGACGGGCTCTCGGAGGGCCTCTCCGGCGACGCGGACAAGCGGATCTTCGGAGTGCTGCGGGCCCTGTCGGACGTGGTAGTGGTGGGCGCGGAGACGGTCCGCGCCGAGGGCTACCGGCCGGCCCGGGCGCGCCGGGAGTTCGCGGCGGCCCGGGCGGCAGCGGGCCAGGCGCCCGCCCCGGTGATCGCCGTGGTGAGCCGCTCGCTGCGGCTGGACCTGACCGCGCCGCTGTTCACCGAACCGCTGGTCAGGACGGTGGTGATCACCACCGGGGACGCCGATGCGGAGCGTCGTCGGGCGGTGGCCGAGGTGGCCGACCTGGTGCTCGCGGGCACCGGTTCGGTGGACCTGCGGGCGGGCGTGGCGGCCCTGGCCGAGCGGGGCTGGACCCGGCTGCTGACCGAGGGCGGCCCGCGCCTGCTGGGGCAGTTCGCGGCGGCCGGTCTGCTGGACGAGCTGTGCCTGTCGCTGGCCCCGCTGCTCACCGGCGGCGACGCGCCGCGCATCCTCCACGATGCCGGAATGCCGGACGTGCAGCGGATGGAGCTGGTCTCATTGATCGAGCAGAAAGGATTCCTCTTCACTCGCTACCTGCGTCACCTGGGTTCGGATGACCCCGTGACCCCCCGATCGTGATCCCGTTATGCGATGCCGGGGCCCGGGGGCCGGCCACTGGAAGGGACTCACGTGTTCAAGACGGTACTGATGATCGAAAAGGCTCTCTCCGACGCGGACGTGGAACTCGTCACCACGCTCCACGGCGAGGAGGAGGTGTCCTTCGTCGTCCTGATGCAGCCGCGCGGCAGGCAGGACGAACTGCTGCGGGCGCTCGACGACGTCGCCCTCGGCCACCTCGACAAGGTGGTCCACGAGCACGACGAGTCCGGGAACGCGCCGACGGTCGCCACCGAGTCGCTGGAGCACAGCCTGCGCCACCTGCGCACGGCCGGGGCCGGGGCGGTGGGCGAGCTGGTCGAGGAGAGGCCGCTGGAGCGGCTGCGCGCGGTCGTCGAGGAGCAGCGGGCGGACGAGGTGGTGGTGCTCACCTCCCCGCACTTCGTGGAGGAGTTCTTCCACCGCGACTGGGCCTCCCAGGCCCGGCACAAGGTGGGGGTCCCGGTGCTCAGGCTGTTCGCCAGCGACTCCTGAGCGACTCCTGGCCCGGCGCGGCGGTGGTGCAGAATCGTCCTTGCGGTCCGCCCGCGAGGACGATTCCGTCCTCCCGTCCCGTCCGCCCGCCCTGTCTGCCCCCGCCCCTACGGAGCCACGCCTTGAACGACGCCGCGCACGACCTGCACGCCCCGCACTTCATCGGCATCGGCGGCGCCGGGATGTCCGGCCTGGCGAAGATCCTCGCCGTGCGCGGGGCCAGCGTCTCCGGCAGCGACTCCAAGGAGTCCGAGACCGTCCTCGCGCTGCGCGCCCTCGGTGCCACCGTGCACGTCGGCCACGCCGCCGAGCACGTGCCGGACGGCACCAGCAGCGTGGTCGTCTCCAGCGCGATCCGCGCCGACAATCCGGAGCTGGCCGTCGCCCACGAGCGCGGCATCCCGGTGGTGCACCGCTCCGACGCGCTGGCCGCGCTGATGGGCGGCCGGCGGGCGCTGGCGGTGGCCGGCACCCACGGCAAGACCACCACCACCAGCATGCTCGCCGTCGCCCTCGGCGAGCTGGGCCTGGACCCGTCCTACGCGATCGGCGGCGACCTCGACGCGCCCGGCTCCAACGCCCACCACGGCACCGGCGGGATCTTCGTCGCCGAGGCGGACGAGAGCGACCGCAGCTTCCACAAGTACGCGCCGGAGGTGGCGATCGTGCTCAACGTGGAGCTGGACCACCACGCCAACTACGCGTCGATCGAGGAGATCTACGAGTCCTTCGAGACCTTCGTCGGCCGGATCGTCCCCGGCGGCACCCTGGTGGTCTCGGCCGACCACGACGGCGCCCGCGAGCTCACCTCCCGGGTGGCCGGACGCGAGGGCCTGAACGTGGTGACGGTCGGCTCCGCCGAGGACGCCGACCTGCGGGTGCTGTCGGTGGTCGCCCGCGGCATGACCAGCGAGGTGACCGTGCTGCTGGACGGCGCCGAGCTGGCGTTCACCGTCTCGGTGCCCGGCCGGCACTACGCCCACAACGCGGTGGCCGCGCTGGCCGCCGGCGTCGCGCTGGGCGTCCCGGCCGCCGACCTGGCCAAGGCGCTCGGCGCCTACACCGGCGTGCGACGCCGCCTCCAGCTCAAGGGCGAGGCCGCCGGGGTCCAGGTGATCGACTCCTACGCCCACCACCCCACCGAGATGGCCGCCGACCTGGAGGCGATCCGCGAGGGCCTGACCGGCGGGGGCCGGGTGCTGGTGGTCTTCCAGCCGCACCTGTTCAGCCGCACCCAGCAGCTCTCCGAGGAGATGGGCCGGGCCCTGGCGCTGGCCGACGCGTCGGTGGTGCTGGACATCTACCCGGCCCGCGAGGACCCGATCCCCGGCGTGACCAGCGAGCTGATCGTCGACGCCGCCCGCCGGGCCGGCGCCGAGGTCGCCGCCGAGCACTCCTTCGCCGCCGCTCCCGCCGTGCTGGCCGGCCTCGCCCGCCCGGGCGACCTGCTGCTCACCATGGGCGCCGGGGACGTCACCAACCTGGGCCCGGAAATCCTTGAGCACCTCGCGAACGTTGCTTCCAACGTCTGACACACGCACGTACGCCGCGACCGGGAGCCGTGATGAGCTACGAGATCGAGAAGACCGAGGCCGAGTGGCGCGCCGAGCTCAGCCCCGAGGAGTACCACGTGCTCCGCGAGGCGGGCACCGAGCGCCCGTTCACCGGTGAGTACACCGACACCAGGACGGTCGGCGTCTA
This sequence comes from Kitasatospora sp. NPDC054795, assembly GCF_053611565.1. Lineage (NCBI taxonomy): Bacteria > Bacillati > Actinomycetota > Actinomycetes > Kitasatosporales > Streptomycetaceae > Kitasatospora > Kitasatospora sp. NPDC054795. The sequence continues at coordinate 17,619 of NZ_JBSHAP010000126.1, read as the reverse complement.
CGGCTGCCGGGCCTGCGGGGCCGAACTGTTCAGCTCCGAGACCAAGTTCGACAGCCACTGCGGCTGGCCGTCCTACTACGCGCCGCTGGCCGGGGACCGGGTCCAGTACATCGAGGACACCTCGCTCGGCATGCGCCGGGTCGAGGTGCGCTGCGCCCGCTGCGGCGGGCACCTCGGGCACGTCTTCGAGGGCGAGGGCTACGGCACGCCGACGGACCAGCGGTACTGCATCAACAGCGTCTCGCTGACGCTGAAGCCGGCCGAGCAGGGCTGAGCGACGAACGGCAGGAGGCCCGGACACCGTACGTGTCCGGGCCTCCTGCCGTTCGGGCCTGCGTGCCGGCCGGGCGTGCGTGGCCGGGCCTGCGTGCTGGCCGGGCCTACCCCTCGACCGGTGCGAAGCGGACCGGGAGGTGCATCAGGGCCCGGTGGAACGGGCCCGGGCGCCAGAGCAGCTCCTCGGCGGGGGTGGAGAGTTCGAGGTCGCTGAGGCGGCTGCCCAGCTGCTCGATGGCGGTGATCGCGATCAGCAGGGCCGGGTCCCGGGCCGGGCAGGCGTGCGGGCCGGCCGCCCAGGCCAGGTGGGCGCTCTCCCCGCTGCGCAGCCCGCCGTCGTCGGTGGGCGGCGCGGCCTGGGAGTTGGCGGCCGCGTACGAGACCAGGACCAGCGTGCCCGCCTTGATCTCGCGGCCGTGGAAGGTGATGTCGTACCGCGGGTAGTGGGCCGAGAGGTTGGCCATCGGCGGCTCGTGCCAGAGCACCTCGTCGATCGCCTGGTGGGCGGTCATCGCCCCGCCGAACAGCGAGCCGGCGTAGCGGGCGTCGGTGAGCAGCCGCAGCAGAGCGTTGCCGATCAGGTTGGTGGTCGGCTCGTGCCCGGCGATCAGGGTCAGGGTGATCTGCCGGATCACCTCGTCGTCGTCCAGCCCGACCGGGTGGGTGACGAACATCGAGGTGAGGTCGTGCCGGGGGCGCGCGCGGCGCTCGGCGACCATCGCGGTGACCACTGCCAGGAGCTTCCCGTACGAGGCGCCCGCCCGCGCGGTGGACTCGATCAGCCCGGTGATCGCGTCCACCACCTCCTCGCGCTGCTCCTGCGGCACTCCGAACCAGGTGGTGAGCGCGAAGGCGGGCAGCCGGCGGGCATACTCGGCGATCAGGTCGGCGTGCCCGACGGCGGCGAAGCGGTCGATCAGCCGGTGCGCGGTCTCGGCGACCTGGCGCTGGAGCCGGTGCGGTTCGAACAGCGCGAGGGCGTCGGTGATCACCGCCCGGTAGCGCGCGTGGGTCCCGCCGTCGCTGAACAGCGCGGTCGGGCGGTAGCCGAGCACCGGCAGCAGCGGGGAGTCCGGCGGGACGGTGCGCTGCCAGGCCCGGGAGTCCTTGGAGAAGGTGTCGGTGTCGCGCAGCAGGTCCAGTGCGGCCTGGTAGTCGGTGACCAGCAGGGCCTCGACGCCTGGCGCGACCTCGACCGGGGCGACCGCGCCGTGCCGCCGCAGCCGCTCGTAGACCAGCTGGGGGTCGGCGGCGAAGACCGGGCCGTGGATCGGGGTCGGGCGGGACTCGACGGTCACGGCTGCTCCGGGGTGGCGGGGTCCGAGGTGGCGGGGGCGGCGGGCAGGGCGTCCAGGACGTGCTCGGCCAGCGCGATCAGCGCGTCCAGGCTGCTGTCGCGCTCGCGGGCGTCGCAGAGCAGCAACGGGGTCGCGGCGTGCAGGTCCAGGTGGGTGCGCAGCACCTCGACCGCGTGCTCCGGTGCGTCCGGGAAACGGTTGACGGCGACGGCGTACGGCAGGCCCTGTTCCTCGACCATGTCCATGATCTCGAAGGAGTCGGCCAGCCGGCGGGTGTCGGCGAGCACCAGGGCGCCCACGGCGCCGCGGGCGATGTCCTGCCAGAGCGGGAAGAAGCGGCGCTGGCCGGGGGTGCCGAACATGTAGAGCACGACGTTGCCGGGCAGGGTGAGCCGGCCGAAGTCGACGGCGACGGTGGTGGTGGCCTTCTCGGGCAGGCCGGCCAGATCGTCCACCGGGCGGCCCGTCTCGGTCATCGCCTCCTCGGTGTGCAGGGTGGCGATCTCCGAGAGGGTGCGGATGAGGGTGGTCTTGCCGACCCCGAACGGGCCGGCCACCACCAGCTTCATCAGCGTCTGGTCCCGGTCGGGCAGGTAGCCCACCCGGCTCTGGTCTTCCGGGTCCGGCCGGGCGGCCGGGTCACCGGAGCGCACGGAGTCCAACGAGGAGCCTCTCGACGATGGAGCGGTCGGTCTGCTGGGCGCGCGGGATCGGTGCGCGGGCGTGCAGGCAGCCCGACTCGACCAGATCGGCCGCGAGGAAGACGGTGGCACTGACCGGCAGGCGCAGGTGCGCGGCGGCCTCCACCACGGTCAGCGCGCCGGGGCGCAGCAGTTCCCAGAGCCGGCGGTGTTCGGGTTCGAGCGCGGCCGGCGGGTCGGCGCGGTCGGCGAACAGCACGGTCAGCCGCTCGAAGCCCTTGGTGCCGGGGCGGCTGCGGCCGCCGGTGGCCAGGTAGGCGGGCACCATCCGCCTGCGGGGGGCGGCGGTCATGACCGGCCGTCGTCGTCCTGCCGCCGGGTCGGGCTCGCGAGCGCGCGACCGAGGGCGGCGACCTGCAGCTGCATCTGGTAGGCCACGTTGCCGAGTTGGGCGTCCGGTGAGGTGAACACGGCGAGCGAGGTGTTCTCCCCGGCGGGCACCACAATGGCGTAGCCGAGGTCGGACTCCACCACGGTCTGGGCCAGCCTGGGGCGCTCGGCGTCGGTGAACGCGGCGGTGAAGGCCCGGGCGGCGGCGTGCACGGTGGCGGTCATCGCGGCGACCCGCTCGGCCGAGGCGCGCTCCAGGCCGCCCGAGGCGCCCTCGACCAGGCCGTCCCCGGTGGCGATGACCGCGTGCAGCACCCCCGGCAGCTCCAGCAACGGGGTCAGCACCCACGAGATCTCGTCGGTGGTGGTCGGGCTGGGCGTGCTGCTCACTGCTCGGCTCCTTCTAAGGTCTGACCGGTGCTCTGGTCACCGGGGTCGTGGCCGGCGGTGGTGTCGCCGGGGTCGTGGCCGGGGGTGGTGCCGCCGGGGGCGGCGGGGGTGCCGGCGGCGCCGGTCTCCTCGCGGGCGGCCCGGGCCACGGCGGCCCGGCCGGAGTCGGTGCCCTGCTGCAGCGCCTGCCAGTGGGCGGCGGCCTGCTCGGGGGTGCGGGCGGACGCCGGGGCACGGTCGGACGCCGCGGTGCGGTCGGACCCCGGGGCGCGAACGGGGACGGGCCTCGCGCCGGGCGGCTGCTCGGCGGCCAGCGGACGGCGGCGCCGCCGGGTGGGCAGACCGGTGCCGTCGTCGGCCACGGGTGTGTCCGCCGCGGGCGCACCGGCCGTCGCACCGTCCTTCGGGGTGGCGCCGGCCGGCGCATCGCCGGCCGGCTCGTCACCCCCTGCCGTCGCGCCGTCCGTCCGGCCATCCGTCCGGCCGTCCGTCCGGCCGTCCGCGACCGGATCGGACGCCACCGGATCGGGCACCACCCGGATGGCCGGGGCCGGGTGCGGGCCCGGCTGGTTGTGGCGGTCGGCGAGCTGCGGGCCGTCCTGCTCGTCCGCGTCGCGCATCGGCGGGACGGCCGCGACGGTGGGCGCCGGGGCCGGCCCGGCGCCGGCCCGCAGCGGCAGCGGGGTGAGCACCGACAGCGGCTGCTCGTCGTCCACGACGGTCACCAGCGCGGCCGGGATGCGCAGGATGGTCCGCATGCCGCCGTACGGCGAGGGCTCGACGTGACAGGAGAAGCCGTACTGGCGGGCCAGCTTGCCGATCACCGCGAAACCGGTCTTGGGCGGGTTGCCGAGCTCGGTGAGCAGCATGTCGGGCGGGCCCGCCAGCAGCCGGCGGGCGCGGCGCAGCTGGTCCTCGTCCATGCCGATGCCGCTGTCGTCGATGATCACCAGCGCGCCGCGGCCGCCCTGCTGGACGGTGACCGGGACATCGGTCTCCGGGTGGGAGTAGGCGGTGGCATTGGCGAGCAGCTCGGCGATGGTGACGGCGATCGGCTCGGCGGCCCGGGCGACCACGGCGAGGCGCTGCTCGCGCAGGTGGTTGGCGACCTTGATCCGGGCGTAGCCGGGCACCCGGGAGAGCGCGCCGACGACCACCTCGGCGAGCGGTGAGTCGGTGCGGGCCAGGCCCGGCCAGGCCTCGCAGAGCACCGCGATGGTCTGGATCCGGCGCAGCGCGACCTCGTTGCGGAAGTCGACCTCCAGCAGCCGGGGGTCGTCGTGCTCGTGCTGGAGCTGCTGGACCAGGCTCTGGATCTGGTACAGCAGGGTCTGGATCCGGGAGGTGGCGCCGCGCATGGCGGCGCGGGCGGCGGCGTCCACCCGCTCGCGCTCGTCGGCGAGGGCGGCGTGCGCGGCGTCCAGGACGGCCTGCAGCGCCCGGACCGCCTCGGGGCCGACGGCCTGCGGGTCCAGTGGGCCGACCAGCGGGGCGTTGCCGTGGGTGAGTCGTACGGCGGTGGCGGCGATCCGCTCCTGGGCGAGGTGGCCGATCTCGGCGAGCAGCGCGGTCGCCCGCGCCTCGGCGGCGGCGAGCGCGCTCTCGGCCCGCTCGGCCCGGTCGGTCGCAACAGCGCCCTGTTGCAGGGCGTCCCGGACGGTGTCCTGCGCGTGCCGGGCCGCTTCCTGAGCCTCGCGGACGCTGTCCTCGGCGGCGCGGGTGCGCTCCTGCGCCCGCTGGGCCTCCTCGGCGGAGCGCCGGGCGGCCTCCTGCGCCTCGCGCTGCTGCTGCTCGGCGCGGGCGAGCCTGCCCTCGGCGGCCCGGGTGCGCTCCTCGCTCCGGCCGAGCCCGGTCTCGGCGGCCGTGGCCCGGGCGACGGCCCCGGCCCGGCCGCGGGCGAGCACGGCCGCGGCCACGGCGGCGACCAGCGCCAGGACGATCAGCGCGATCTGCGTCATCGAAGTCCTCGGGGGGTGCTTGCGGGTGGGACCGGGTGGTGCGGCCGGACCTGCCGGGAGGGGCGCGTTCCGGGAGCGCGGGTGGGGTCAGTTCCCGGCGGCGCGCGGGCGCGGGGAGCGGACGGCGTCCTCGGCCAGTTCCCGGGCCACCAGGGCGACCTGGCCCATGGCCTCCAGGGCTCCGGGGGCCGCGGAGCCGTCCAGGTGCCGGTACTCGGCCGCGAGGGTGAGCACCAGTCGCTCGGGCAGGCCGAGTTCGGGGTGGCGCTGTTCGGCGATCACCCGCCGGGCGGCGTCCAGCGCGGGTATGCCGGCGGCGTGCAGGGCGTGGGCGCGCTCGCGGACGTAGGAGAGGTAGCCGATGTGCTCCCGGACGCCGTCGCGGTCCAGCACCGGGCCGTGGCCGGGCACGAAGATCTCCGCACCGGTGGCGAGGGCCTGCTCGCAGGCGCCGATGACGTTCTCCAGCGGTCCGGCCCAGTGCGAGGGGTGGTCGCCGGGCTGCTCGGGCGTCGAGGAGAAGATCACGTCGCCGGTGAAGACCGCGCGCTGGTGCGGGAGGTGGACCATGAGGTCCCCGCCCGTGTGGGCGGCGGGCAGGCTGGTGATCCGCACCGGGTAGCGGCCGACGGTCAGCTCCAGCTCGCCGGTGAAGACGGTGTCGGGGCGCACCGGCGCGGTGCCGGACCAGTCGAACTGCCCGAAGTGCTCCCTCAGGTAGCCGCCGAGCGCCGACTGCGGGTCGCTGTTGACGACCAGCGCGTGCTGTTGCTGCGGGGTGGGCTCCCAGTGGATGTGCTCCAGCGCCTCGCGGGTGGCGATCACCTCGGCGTCCGGCAGCACCCCGGCGCCCCACAGGTGGTCCCCGTTGGCGTGGGTGACGACCACCCGGTCGATCCCGACCCCGTCCGACAGCAGCCGCCGGCTCGCGGCGAGGAACTCCCCGGCCATCGAGGGGTCGTACGGCGTGTCGATCCAGAGCGCGGTGGTCTCCGAGGCCAGCAGCCCGCAGTTGGCCAGGCCCCAGCCCCGCTTCGGCGGGAGCCACACGTACAGGTCCTCGGCAATCGCGCTCACGTTCGCACGGCTGATCGTCATGTGCGCGATTATGCCTATGTCGTGACAGGGGTGGAGCAAAACCATTACAGTTCAGGCCACTTGGCGCCCGAAGCAACCCGAGCTGTCCCGATTCGTCCCACGTGGTCTGGACCACATCTGGCCGAAGTGGCCCGGCCCGGGCCCCGGTTGGGTCGGCGCCGGGCCGGGGATCGGTCCGTGCCGGGATTCGGTTCCGGGGGGAGCGTCAGATCTCCCGCGCCGCCGACCGCTCCAGCTGCTTGATCCCCTTGCGCTCCCCCGCACAGCGTTCGTAGCCGAGCCAGGCGTTGATCGCCAGCATCGGCCCGTTGGTCGTGTCGTTGCTGGTGTACGCGTGCCGGTAGCCGGCCGCCGCGGCGAGCCGCAGCGACTCCAGCTTGGCCAGCTTGCTCAGCCCCCGGCCGCGGAACTCCCGGCGGCAGGCGGTGAACGCGGACCAGTAGCGGTCCACGCCGTCGGTCTGCGCCATGCTGAACGCGGCCGGCCGGCCGTCCACCACGGCGACGACGCTCAGCGCCGCGTCCCGGTCCGGCCTGGCCCAGTCGTTGCGCAGCCAGTCCTCGTACGTGAGGGCGTCCATCGGCACCTCGCTGCCGGGCTCGTCCAGGATGGCGTCCGCCTCGACCAGGAACACCGGGTACGGGTCGTCCGCCCAGTCGGCGGCCGGGCGCACCTCGACACCGGCCGGCCGTACGGGAGCGGGCGGCAGCGGCAGCGCGAGGTCCCGTCCGGCGAACTGCATGGTGCGCCCGATCCGGTAGCCCCGGACGGTGGCGAAGGCCTGCGAGGCGGGCTCGTCGTCCAGCCAGGTGTGCAGCTCCGTCACCCCGTGCCCGGTCAGGTGCCGCTCGGCCGCGGCCAGCAGGGCGGTGGCCGCACCGCGCCGCCGGTACGCCGGCAGCACACTGCCGTTGGCGTGGCCGACACCCGTGGTCGTCGTCCCGAGCACCACCCCGCAGCGCACCGCGCCGACCACCCGGCCGTCCAGTTCGGCGACGAAGGTGCGGAAGTGCTCCTCGGGGCTGGGCTGGGCGTTCAACCAGACCAGCGTCTCGGCGGAGAGCACCAGGTGTTCGCGCCCGGCCCGGTGGGCCGCGGCCACGGCCACGGCGTCCTCGGGGCGGAAGTCACGGATCGTCACGGAGGAGGAATTCGAAGAAGTCATGGATTCCCACGCTAGCCCCGACGGACCGCCCGGCGCCTCCGGTTTTCCCGCCGGAAGGGCGCCCCACCTGCGCGGACGGCCCGGGCTCGGGACCAAAGTCCCTCACGACCGGCACGACATGCTCAAATAATGCTCTGAGAAGACCGGGAGAGGCTTGGCAGCCACCCCGCCCGGGGACATTCTCAGCAGCACGGCCGCGCGGTTCCGGCGACGACGCCCGCACCGCTCGACGGCCCTCCCACCCGGCCCTCCGAAGGGGGCGAACCGATGACTTCCCCTGCCCTGGAACTGCCTGCCTCCGCCACCGCGAGCCGAGAAGCCGCGCCCCGGGAGGCCGCGCCCCGTCTGGGCGTCGGCCTCGGCTGGCGCAGCGAGATCGACACCGTGGTCGAGAGCCGGCCCGGCCTGGACTGGGTCGAGGTGGTCGCCGAGAACATCTGCGCCGACCACCTGCCCGAGTCCCTGACCGTGCTGCGCGGACGCGGCGTCACCGTCGTCCCGCACGGCGTCGGCCTCGGCCTCGGCGGCGCCGACCTGCCCGACCCCGGCCGCCTCGACCGGCTCGCCGAGGCCGCGCTGGCACTCGACTCCCCGCTGGTCAGCGAGCACCTGGCGTTCGTCCGGGCCGGCGGCCTGGAGGCCGGCCACCTGCTGCCCGTCCCCCGCACCCGGGACTCGCTGCGGGTGATCGCCGAGAACGTCCGGATCGCCCAGGACCACCTGCCGGTGCCGCTCGCCCTGGAGAACATCGCCGCCCAGCTCGCCTGGCCGGACGACGAGTTCACCGAGGGCCAGTTCCTCGCCGAGCTCGTCGAGCGCACCGGCGTCCGGCTGCTGATCGACGTCGCCAACCTGCACACCAACCGGGTCAACCTCGGCATCGACCCGGCCGCCGAGCTCGACCGCCTGCCACTGGAGGCGCTCGCCTACGTCCACGTCGCGGGCGGCACCCTGGTCGACGGCGTCTGGCACGACACCCACGCCCACCCCGTCACCGAACCGGTGCTGGAGGTGCTGGCCGAACTCTGCGCGCGGGTCGCCCCGCCCGGGGTGCTGCTGGAGCGGGACGCCAACTTCCCGCCGCCCAGCGAGCTGGCCGGTGAACTGGACGCCATCCGCCGGGTGCTGGAGGGGAGCACCCGGCGATGAGCGACCTGACGAGAACGGCGCGGGAGAACACCGACCCGCGTCCCGCCACCGACCGCGACCCCGGCGAGCGGGGCCCCGCCGCGCAGGGCCCCGCCGAAAAGAGTCCCGCCGAGCAGGACCTCACGGAGCAGGACCTCGCCGCCGCCCGGCGGCGCCTGGCCCGGCGCCAGGAGGAGCTGCTGGCCGCCCTGGTGACCGGCGGGCCCGTCCCGCCCGGCTTCGACGAGCGGCAGGTCCGCGCCCAGTCCACCGGCCTGGCCGCCAAGCGGCGGGACACCACCGCCAAGGTCGCCCCGGAGCTGCCCCGGGCGCTCGGGGCTCAGTACGGGCCGCTCTTCCTCGGCTACGCCCGCTCCCACCCGCAGACCGGCGGCTACCGGGCCGACGCCCGGGCCTTCGCGCAGTGGGTGCTCACCGAAGGCGGCCCGCTCGCCGACGACCACCGCCGGGCCCTGGAGCAGTGGCTCCACCCGGCACCCGTACGGCCGCCGGGCCCGCTCGCGCGCCTGCGCCGGGCCCTGCACCCGGCCCCGCGCCGCTAGCCGGCGGCCGGGCCGCCGGCGAACCCGGCGGCACCTGATCCTGACGCACTGTCACCACCTCGGGGGAACAGCCCATGTGGCACAACAGCTACTTCATCGTCCCGGCCGTCCTGCTGGCGGCCGCCGCCCTGTACGCAGCCCGGACCCGGCAGCACATCGGCCGGGTCCGCTACGCCAAGGGCCTGCCCGGCCGCGGTCTGCCGCTGCTCGACACCGCGTTCCTGTCCGGCGGGCCGGGGCGGGTGTTCGACACCGCCGTGGTCCGGATGCACATGAGCGAGCAGGTCGTGATCAGCCGCTCCGGTCTGGTCACGCTCACCGGATCCAAGCCGTACGACGCCGTCGACAAGGCGGTCCAGGACGCGGTCGGTCCGACCGGCAGCCGTCAACTCGGCTCGCTGCGCCACACCGTGATGCGCTCCGCCGCCGTCCAGGAGATCGGTGACCGGCTCGCCGACCGCGGCCTGCTGCGCCGCCCCGAGCGGCTGCGGCGGGCCCGCACCGCCCGTCGGCTGCTCTGGCTCGCGCTGCTGCTCGTGGTGGCCTCCGCGGTGGCCTCCCTGCTGCTCGACGACGGCGCCGCCGGCCACGACCGCCCGAACCTCTGGGTCCCGGGCCTCCTGCTGTTCGGGGGCCTCACCGCGCTGCTCGCCACCGTGCCGGTCAAGGGCCGGATCACCCCGGCCGGGCAGCGCCAGCTCTCCCTGATGCAGGGCACCCCGTGGAAGCCCAACGCCGGGATGCCGCCCCGGCTGGCCGGCGGCGCGCTGCTGGGCGCCCTCGCGCTCGGCGGCCTGGCCGCCGCCGGGCTGGACAACCCGGAGCTGGAGGCCGCGATGCTGACCGCGTCGGCCGAGGAGGAGGCCGTACGGCAGGCGGTCGCCGCGAACGCTTCCTCGTCCTCCTCGTCCTCCTCCTCGTCGTCGGCGTCCTCGTGCTCCTCCGGCTCCTCGGGCTCCGACGGCGGCTCCGCCTCCTGGTGCGGATCCTCCGACTCCGGCTCCTCCGGCTCGTCCAGCTGCGGCTCCTCCTCGTCGAGCTGCGGATCCTCTTCGTCGAGCTGCGGGTCCTCGTCCTCCTCCAGCTGCGGGTCGAGCTGTGGCGGCGGCGGCTGCGGCTCCTGAGACCCGCCGGGCGCGCCGCCGGACGTCACAGTTCGGTATCGCGGACCGGGAAGACGTTCCGCCCGCCGTCGACGCAGGCATACAACAAGCCCATGTGGTTGCTGTTCCTCATACCGGCCTGTGTCGCGGCGGTCCTGTCCTGCCTCCGACTGGTCCGGATGACCGCCACCGCCGACGCCCTGGCCGACCAGGCCGGCCTGCGGCCCCCCGAAGCCGTCGGCATCGGCCTGTACGAGACCGCTTACCTGGCCGGCGGCCCGGACCGGGTGGTCGAACTCGCCCTCGTCCTGATGGCCGGCCGCGGGCGGCTGCACCTGGCGCACACCGGCTGGACCACCGTGGTCGACCCCAGGGGCCGCAGCCGCCTGGAGCGGGCGGTCATCGCCACCGTCGGCCCCGAGGTCCAGTGCCGGACCGACGAGCTGCGCCGGGCCATGGCCGAGCATCCCACCGTGCTGGAGATCGGCGCCCGGCTCACCCTGGCGGGCCTGGCCACCCCGGCCCTGGTGCAGCGCAACACCGTGGTGGTGGTCCGGCAGGTCCGGCACGCGCTGCTGCTGACGCTGGTCCTGCTGGCCGCCTCGCTGGCCCTCGGCGGCTTCACCGGGGGTGACACCCTCGCCCCGCTCGCCTGGTTCTCCCTGCCGGTGGCGCTCACCTCGGGCACCCTGCTGATGGCCCGGGTGGACGTCTACCCGTACACCCGCTGGGCCTCCCCGGTCGGCCAGGAGGTGCTGCGCGAGGTCCGTCCGACCCGCCAGCGCGGCCTGGCCGACGACGAGGAGCGCGAACTGCTCACCGCCGTCGCCATGAACGGCCCGGCCGTCCTGCCCGACGCCCGGCTCCGCGCCGCCCTGCGCCCGCACCGGACCTGAAAACCGGCTGCGCCGACCGCTGCGACCAGGGCAGACTCCCACCCATGGACGCACCCGACCCCGCCGAGCGGAGCCCCGCCGACCTCGAACCCGGCTCGCAGCCCCTCGGCCGGAAGGGCCTCGCGACGCTGGAGCGCGCCCGCTCCGAGGGCCGCCCGGTCCGGCTGCGCCGCTCCATCCCCGGCGCGGACCGGCTGGAGGGCTTCGTCCTCGGCACCGGCCCGGTCTGGACCCTGCTCGCCACCTGCACCGACCACCGCCTCGACGGCTGGAGCGCCGTCCGCACCGCCGACCTGCACAAGGTCCGCGACCGGGGCGGCCCCGAGAGCCTGACCGTACGGGTGCTGCGCCGCCGCGGTCTGTGGCCGGTCCGCCCGCCCGGCGCCGACCTGCCGCTGGACGACCTGCCCGGCCTGCTCACCGCCGCCTGCGCCGAGTACGGTCTGATCGCCCTGCACACCGAGCGCCGCGACCCCGGCGCCTGCTGGGTCGGTACGGTCACCGCGCTGCGCCCCGCCTCGCTGCGGCTGCACGAGGTCGACCCCGAGGCGCGCTGGCACCCGGAGCCGACGAAGTTCCGTTTCGAGGACGTCACCCGGGTCGACCTCGGCGACCACTACACCTCCGTGCTGCGCGAGTTCGCCGGGCCGCGCCCGTAGCGACGCCGGAGGCCAGCTCCCCGTCGGGGGAACCGGCCTCCGGGAGGGACCGCGGAACCGTCAGACCGAACCGTCAGACCAGGCCGTTCAGCAGCTCGCTGACCGGCTTGCGCCGACCGGTGAAGAACGGCACCTCCTCGCGGACGTGCAGCCGGGCCCGGGAGGGGCGCAGATCGCGCATCAGGTCGACGATCCGGTGCAGCTCGTCCGCCTCGAAGGCGAGCAGCCACTCGTAGTCGCCGAGCGCGAACGAGGCCACCGTGTTGGCCCGCACGTCCGGGTAGCCGCGCGCCATCTGGCCGTGCTCGGCGAGCATCGCGCGCCGCTCGGCGTCCGGCAGCAGGTACCACTCGTAGGAGCGGACGAACGGGTACACGCAGACGTAGTCGCGCGGGCGCTCGTCGGCCAGGAAGGCCGGGATGTGCGACTTGTTGAACTCGGCCGGGCGGTGCAGCGCCATGTTCGACCAGACCGGCTCCAGCAGCCGGCCGAGGCCGGTGCGGCGGAAGCGGTTGTACGCCTCCTGGAGGTCGTCCGAGTCGGCGGCGTGCCACCAGACCAGGATGTCGGCGTCCGCGCGCAGACCGGAGACGTCGTACGTGCCGCGCACGGTCACGTCCTTGGCGTCCAGCTGGGCGAACAGCTCGTCCACCTCGGCGGCCAGCGCGGTGCGGTCCTCGGGCAGGGCGCCCTTGAGCTTGAACACCGACCACATCGTGTAGCGGATGACCTGGTTCAGGTCGCGCGCCTTCTTCTTCTCGGGCTGCTGCTCCCGCTCAACGCTCTCAGTCATGCGCCCATTGTCCTCTCCGTGGAGCCTTCCCCGGTCGCCGGGGTCAACAGTCTGTCGACGGCGGCCGCCGCGGCGGCCGCCGAACCGATGCACGCCGGAATGCCCACCCCGTCGTACGCGGCGCCGCACAGCGCCAGCGCGCCCACCCGCGCCACCTGGGCCCGCACCCGGGCCACCCGGTCCAGGTGCCCCACCGGGTACTGCGGCAGACCGGCCGTGAAGCGGGAGACGAAGGTGTCGTACGGCCGGGCGGTCAGCCCGATCGCCTCCTCCAGGTCCGCCAGCGAGCGCGCCACCAGCTCCTCGTCCGGCAGCCCCAGCGCCTCCTCCTCGCGGTACCGGCCCAGCGAGGTGCGCAGCAGGAACGCGTCCGGCGCGGAACGCTCCAGCCAGCCCCACTTGTTGGAGGAGAAGGTCGAGGCCTTGATCCGCCGCCCGTCCACCGGCGGCACCAGGAAGCCGCTGCCGCCGGGCGGATCGGCCAGGTCTGCGCGGCGGAAGGCCAGGGTCACCAGGGCCATGCCCGCGTACTCGACGGCGTCCAGGTCGGTGGCGGCCGCCGGGGCGTCCTCGCGCAGCAGCCGGGCCGCGACGGGGGCCGGGACGGCCAGCACCACGGCGTCCGCGTGCAGCACCTCGCCGCCGGTCACCACCCGCCAGCCGTCGGGGGTGCGGCGCAGCTCGTCCACCGGGGCATCGGTGCGCAGGTCCACCCCCGCCTTGACGCAGGCCGCGGCGACCGCGCCGGGCAGGGTGCCGAGGCCGCCGCGCAGGCCCTGGAACACCGGGGTGCCGACCACCTTCGGCCGGGAGGCCAGCTCGTGCACCCCCTCGACCAGCGAGCCGCCGCCGCGCGCGATCGACAGCAGCTGCGGGACGGCGGCGCGCAGCGAGATCTCCTCGGCGCGGCCGGCGTACACGCCGCCGAGCAGCGGCTCGACCAGCCGGTCCACGACCTCCTGGCCCAGCCGGTCGGCGACGTAGCGGCCGATCGCGACGTCCTCGCCGATCTCGCCGGGCCGCTCGTTCCGGGCCCGCTCCAGCCCTTCGTCGCTCAGTACGCCGGAGGCGGCCAGCGCCTCCAGGTCACCGGGGACGCCCATCACCTGCCCGCCGGGCAGCGGCCGCAGCGCGCCGCGGGTCCAGATCGCGGCCTTCGCGGTGGTCGGCGGCTCCAGTTCCTCGCCGAGCCCGACCGCCCGTGCCAGGTCCACCGCCTCCGGCCGCCGGGCCAGCACCGCCTCGGCCCCGAGGTCCACCCGGACCCCGCCGACCTCTCCGCCCCACAGCTTCCCGCCGACCCGCCCGGACGCCTCCAGCAGCGTGACCCGCGCCCGCGCGGGCCCCCCGGCGGCACCGCTCAGGAAAGCGGCCGCGGCCAGCCCCGCGATCCCACCACCGACGACGACGACCTGTGCATCCGACATGCTCCGCAGTCTCGCAGGTCTTTACGCCGGACCCTCAATCCCCTGCACGACCGCGCGGTCGTCAGTTCGTCGACGGCTTCGCCGTGCCACCAGCGCTGCGGGGACATCATGAAGACCAGTGCCCCATCGATCAGTTCGGTGTGCCGCGGCGCCTGCGGCAGGCGGTCGAGGTCGTCGGCGAACCAGCCCTCGTCCTTGGGCGCGTACATCCAGTCCGGCAGCCCGCTCATGGCCCCAAGACAACGAGTTCGGGGACGCAGCGGACCGCCACTTAGTCTGTGTGCTGTGGAACCGATCATGGTGAGTGCGTGTCTGGCCGGGATCCCCTGTCGGTACGACGGGCGGGCGAAGACCTCCGACGACGCCGTGCGGCTGGTCGAGCGGGGGCGGGCCGTGGTGGTGTGCCCGGAGGGGGCGGGCGGGCTGCCGACGCCACGGCCGCCGGCGGAGATCGTGGGCGGGGACGGCGCGGACGTGCTGGACGGGCGGGCCCGGGTGGTGGACGCGACCGGGGCGGACTGCACCGCGGAGTTCCTGGCCGGCGCCCGGGCGGCGCTCGCCGCCGCCGAGGAGGCGGGGGCCCGGCGGGCGGTGCTGATGGCGCGCAGCCCGTCCTGCGGCTGCGGGCAGGTGTACGACGGGTCGTTCACCGGGGAGCTGCGCCCCGGCGACGGGGTGACGGCGGCGCTGCTGCGCCGGGCCGGGATCGAGGTCACGGCCGGGTAGCGGGCCCCGGAGCGGCAGGGGCCCGCCACCGGGAGGTCAGCGCGCGCTGGCCTCGTGGACGAAGGCGACGAGGCGGCTGAGCGCGTCCGGGTCCATGGACGGCAGCACGCCGTGGCCGAGGTTGAAGATGTGGCCGCTGGTGCCGAGCGCCTCGGCGGCCCGCAGCACCTCGGCGGCCTTGGTCTCCACCACCGCGGTGGGCGCGTACAGCACCGCCGGGTCGAGGTTGCCCTGCAGGCCCTTGCCCGGGCCGACCCGCTCGGCGGCGACGTTCAGCGGCACCCGCCAGTCGACGCCGACGATGTCCGCGCCGGCCTGGCCCATCAGGCCGAGCAGTTCGCCGGTGCCGACGCCGAAGTGGATCCGCGGCACGCCGTACTCGGCGACGGCGTCGAAGACCTTGGTGCTGGACGGCATCACCGAGCGGCGGTAGTCGTCCGGCGCGAGCGCGCCGACCCAGGAGTCGAACAGCTGGACGGCCGAGGCGCCGGCCTCGATCTGGACCTTGAGGAAGGCCGAGGTGATGTCCGCGAGCCGGTCCACCAGGGCGGCCCACAGCTCGGGCTGCCCGTACATCATGGCCTTGGTGTTCTCGTGGTTCTTGGACGGCCCGCCCTCGATCAGGTAGCTGGCCAGCGTGTACGGCGCTCCGGCGAAGCCGATCAGCGGGGTCTCGCCGAGCTCGTCCACCAGCAGGCCGACGGCCTCGGTGATGTAGGGGACGTCGTCCGGCTCCAGCGGGCGCAGCCGCTTCAGGTCCTCGACGGTGCGGATCGGGTCGGCGATGACGGGGCCGATGCCGGGCTTGATGTCGACGTCGATGCCGACGGCCTTGAGCGGCACCACGATGTCGCTGAAGAAGATCGCCGCGTCCACCTTGTGGCGGCGCACCGGCTGGAGGGTGATCTCCTTGACCAGCTCGGGCCGCATGCAGGACTCCAGCATGGGGATGCCCTCGCGGACCTTCAGGTACTCGGGCAGCGAGCGGCCGGCCTGGCGCATGAACCACACCGGCGTGTGCGGCACGGGCTCGTGCCGGCAGGCGCGCAGGAACGCGGAGTCGTGCGCGGCGCCGCGACGCCGGGGGGTGGTCTGGCCGCCGTGGGTGGGCGCCGTGGTGTCTGCCGTTGTCTCGCTCACGCGTCAAATCTTCGCACGCGTGCCGGGCCCGGTTTCCCGGCCGGTCTCGTCGGTTCCTCCAAGATCTGTCCGGGTTTGCCGTTCCGGCACGCCGCTGGGAGAGAAGTTGCGGCGATAACCCCGTTCTTCGACCTAGTCTTCGGGGCATGGCAGCGGTCGGAGGGCACCCCGCACAGGGTGGCGGAGCAGGTGGCGGAGCGGGGCACGAGGGGGTGCCGAGCGAGTTCCGGGCGGCCGTGGCGGCCCTGGACGGGGCCCGGCTGCGGCCCGAGGTGCAGCTCTCCCCCTCGCCGGCGCCGCGCCGGCTCGCCCCGTACTCGTTCGCGGTGACCGCCTCGGTCGAGGCCGACGGCGAGGAGCTGGCGGACGGACGGCTGGTGCTGCTGTACGACCCGGCCGGGCAGGAGGCCTGGAACGGGGAGTTCCGGGTGGTCACGATGACCCGGGCCGAGCTGGAGCCGGAGATGGCGGGCGACCCGATGGTCTCCGAGGTGGGCTGGTCCTGGCTGCTGGACACCCTGCAGGCGCACGGCGCCGGGTACGCGGAGCCGTCCGGCACGGTGAGCCTGGCCTCCTCCCAGTACTTCGGTGGCCTGGCGGACCGCCCGTCCTCGACCGAGATCGAGATCCGGGCCTCCTGGACCCCGGCCGACGGCCGCTTCGAGCGGCACCTGGCGGCCTGGGCGGACCTGCTGTGCGTCAGCGCCGGCCTGCCGCCGGCCGCCCCGGCCCCGCAGGGGCCCGCCGAGGTTCCTTCACTCGGTGGAGTGGTCCCGATGCCGGCCCGGCGACGCCCCCGGTCGCACTGACGGGTGGTGTGCGGGCCCGACGGCGCCCGGGGGCCGGACGCCACCCCCAGGGCTGACGGATTGTGACTTCGGACGCGCTCTTCGTCAATTCACCGGTCGACACCGACCGATCGACACCGAATCTGATCGATTTTGTGCGAATACCGGGCATGTCGCATCAATCATTTGCGCGATTTGTCCGTATTGTTACTCACTAGATCGTGATCTTTCGCTAAAGCCGGGCACGGTTGCTGCCGAAGCAGACTGTGACCCTTTCCGAACGCGGAACACTCCGACCGCCCCCATCGGGGTTCCGTCCGCCACTCCCCGCAGGAGGCCTGGTGTCGGTCCTTCTTGAGCACCCCGCAAACGTGGTCGCCTACCGGCCGACCAAGCCCACCGCCATGGTGGTCATCGCCGATCCCCGTGTCCGAAACACCGTCACCCGCCACCTGTGGGCACTCGGCGTCCGCGACGTGATCGAGGTGTCCTCCATCGCCGAGGCCCGCCCCCGGGTCTCCACTCCCCGCGACATCTGCGTCGCCGACGTACACCTCCCGGACGGCTCCGGGCTGACCATCCTCGCCGAGACCCGCGCCGCGGGCTGGCCCAACGGCCTGGCACTGTCCGCCGCCGACGACATCGGCGCGGTCCGCAGCGCGCTGGCCGGCGGTGTCAAGGGATACGTGGTGACCGGTACCCGGACGAACGTCGCGATGCCGGGCCGCCCCGGGATGCCGCTCGGCGCCGCCGGGTTGGCCGGCCGGATGCGCCGCCCCGGGATGCCGGGCATGCCGGGCGCAGCCGGTGCACCGGGCGCCCCCGGAGCACCCGGTGCGCCGGGCGCGCAGCAGGCCGCCTACCGCGAGCTTTCCGGCCGCGAGGTCGAGGTGCTGCGACTGGTCGCCGAGGGACAGTCCAACAAGGCGATCGGCGTGGCGATGGGCCTGTCGGCGCTCACCGTCAAGAGCCACCTCGCCCGGATCGCCCGCAAGCTGGGCACCGGCGACCGCGCCGGCATGGTCGCGGTCGCGCTGCGCACCGGCATCATCCACTGAGCCGGGCGCTCCGGACCGCTGCGGCGGCCGAGGTGGAACGGTCCTCCAAGGCCGCCGCCGTGCGGCCCCCCGCCGCCCGGCGCGCGCGCAGGCCCCCCCGGGACGGGCGGGGGGCCGGGTGG